>JAPUIH010000289.1 GCA_027297205.1 SAR324 cluster bacterium
ATTGCCCGAAAGGCCGAGCACCGCCCTATCCGTGGTACGGCCTTATTCTTCCGCGAAGTCAGGTGTGTCCGTCCCCCCGCCCCCCGCCCCCCGGCGCGATGCCGGCCCTGCGCCTAGCCAGGAGTCCGGTCCCTTGGCGCGGCCGGCGGAAACCCACGGGCGGGACACCGGTCCGGAGACAGGCCGGCTGGCAATTATCATCGATGATATTGGGCACGACAGGACGATTCTGCGCCGGTTCCTGGCCCTGCAGCTGCCCCTTACCTACTCAATTCTGCCGGGACTGTCTCATTCCCGAGCCGCGGCGGGACTGATCCGGCGGGAAAAGCAGCAGTTTTTGATTCATCTGCCCATGGAGCCCTTCCGCTACCCGGTGGTGAATCCCGGCCCCAGCCCTCTGCTGTTGTCCTACGACGTGGAAACCACCCGCCGCCTTGTACAAAGCTACTTCGCGCAATTGCCGGGCGCCGTCGGGGCCAGCAACCACATGGGCTCGGCCTATACCTTCGATCTGGAAAAGATGGCAGTGGTGCAGCAGGTGGTGCAGCAGGTGGTGGCGGGGGGGAAGGGAGTTTTTCTGAACAGCCTCACATCCAATTCCCGGGTGCCCAAAACCATCGCCAGGGAGCGGGGCTTTCCCTACCTTGAGCGCAACGTATTCCTGGACAATGTGCTCAGCGAAGCGGCCATCCGGCGGCAACTGGCGCGGGCAATTTCCATCGCCCGCCGCAGAGGGTGGGCCATTACCGTGGGTCATCCCCACTGGGAGACCCTGCGCGTATTGAAAGCTGAGTTTTCCGCCGCCCGCCGGGGAGCGGTGCGGCTGGTGCCCCTCACCAGGCTGGTGACCACGGGGCCGCCCGCCCAGCGGATTGCACGGGCAGCCGCGCATCCTTCCTCCGCCGGAGAGGCGATCCCGTTCGAGTGATGGGGTCAGGAGATCCTGTAACCCTGTTCCCCGTGAAGAATGACGTCCAGCCCTTCCCTTTCCACTTCTTCCTCGACGCGCAAGCCCATGGTCAGGTCGAGCACCTTCACGATGATGAAAGTGACAATTGCGGCATAGGCCGCGGTGGCCAGCACGGCCACGGCCTGCACCCCCAACTGGGCGGCATTGCCTTCCAGCAGCCCCGAGGCGCCTTCCGGATCGAAAGCGGTGGTGGCGAGCACCCCGGTGAGCAGGGCGCCCAGCAGGCCGCCGATGCCGTGGATGCCAAAGACGTCCAGGGAATCGTCATAACCCAGCGGGCGCTTGATGAGCACGGCCATGTAACAGACCACTCCCGCCAGCACTCCGATCACCAGCGCGCCCATGGGCGAGACAAATCCCGCCGCGGGCGTGATGGCCACCAGTCCGGCCACGATGCCCGAAGCCGTGCCGAGCATGCTGGGCTTCTTGGCGTGAATCCACTCGGCCAGGGTCCAGGCGAGCGCCGCCGTGCCGGCGGCGATATGGGTGGTGGTAAAGGCCAGCACCGCGGATTGATTGGCCGCCAGCGCGCTGCCGGCGTTAAAGCCGAACCAGCCGAACCAAAGCAGCGCCGCGCCGAGCATGGTCATGGGCAGGTTGCTGGGGTAGATCGGCTCGCGCTCATAAGACACGCGCCTGCCGATCATGATGGCCAGCACGAGCGCGGAAACGCCCGAATTCAGATGAACCACCGTGCCCCCGGCAAAGTCCAGGGCGCCCAGGGCAAGCAGCCACCCGCCATCTCCCCACACCCAATGGGCCACCGGATCGTAGACCAGGGTGGACCAGAGCAGGATAAAAACACAGTAGGTGGAAAATTTCATCCGCTCCGCGATGGCCCCTGAAATCAGCGCGGGGGTGATGATGGCGAACATGCCCTGGAACATCATGAACACCATGTGCGGGATCGAACCATAAGCCTCGACCCCCACCCCCTGGAGAAACATGTAATTCAGCCCGCCGATCACCCCGCCCACATCGTCCCCGAAAGACAGGGAGTATCCCAGCACCACCCACTGCACGGTGATCAGGCCCAGGGCGATCATGCTGTGCATGATGGTGGACAGCACGTTCTGCGAGCGCACCATCCCGCCATAGAACAGGGCCAGCCCCGGGATCATCAGCATCACCAGGGCGGAGGAGATCAGCATCCAGGCCGTATCGCCGGAATCGATCTTGTCCTGAGCGAAAAGCGTTGCGGGAAATATCAGAAATACTGCGAGAGCGCCGGGCAATATCCAGCGTGAATGGGTCATGGTACCCCTCAATGCTTAAATACGGCCCCTGAGAAAGCAGAAGCAATCTAGGGCAAACCAGCGGGAAATGTCAAGGAAGGATGAACGGCACGGGGCCGGATTATGGGCCGGCCCACGGACAAAGGGATGACTGAGCGGGCGCGGGGGTCTTAATCAGCCGTGGCGCCGTCCTGCCCGTCCACGGGCGTAACACGCACGGCGCAATACTTGTACTCTGGAATCTTGCCCAAGGGGTCCACAGCCGGGTTGGTGAGCACGTTGGCCGCCGCTTCCCGGAAATGCATGGGAATGAAAACCGAGCCGGGGGAAGAGCGTTCTCCCACCCGCGCTTTGAGCATGATCTCCCCGCGGCGGGAAGTCACGCGCACGTAGCCGCCGTCCCGCACATTCCACTGCTCCGCATCCTGGGGATGAATTTCCACGAAGGCATCCGGCGCGATCGCGTCCAGGACCGCGGAACGGCGGGTCATCACTCCGGTATGCCAGTGCTCCAGGAGGCGGCCCGTGTTGAGCACGAAGGGATAATCGTCGTTGGGCAACTCGTCCGGATCGCTCACGTGCACGGGCACCAGCTTGCCCTTGCCGGAGGGGAAACTGTCCCCAAACACGATTTGTTCCCCTTCGGAATTGACGGGATCGGGACAGGGATACCATTTCCCGAATGCACCCAGATGCTCGTAGTTGAGGGTGCTGTAGCTGGGCGCGCAGCGGGCCAGCTCGTCGAACACCTCCGAAGGGGAGCCGTAGTGCATCGGATAGCCCATGCGGGTGCTGATCTCGCAGATCAACTCCCAATCCTGGCGGGACTCCCCTGGCATTTCCAGGGCCGGCCGGCCGATCTGCACCCGGCGGTCGGTGTTGGTGTAGGTGCCGATTTTTTCCAGGGCGGAGCTTGCCGGCAGAATCACATCGGCGAACTCCGCAGTCTCCGTGAGGAATATGTCCTGCACAACCAGGAAGTCCAGGGCGGCCAGGGACTTGCGCACCTTGTTGGTGTCCGGGTCGGATATAAAGGGATTCTCACCCATGATGTACATGCCCTTGATCGTCCCCTCCAGGGCGCCGTGGACGATCTCGGTAACGGTGAGGCCCTTGGTGGGGGAAAGCTTCACGCCCCAATATTCCTCGAATTTCTTTTGTATTTCCGGATCTTCCACGCTTTGGTAGTCGGGGTAGACCATGGGGATCAGCCCCGCGTCGGAGGCGCCCTGCACATTGTTCTGTCCCCGCAGGGGATGCAGCCCCGTGCCCGGGCGGCCCACGTTCCCCGAGATCAGCGCCAGGGAGATCAGACTGCGGGCGTTGTCCGTGCCGTGGGTATGCTGGCTGATGCCCATGCCCCAGAAGATCATGGCGGCCTTGGCCCCGCCGAAGAGCCGCGCGGCGCGCACGATCTCTTCCGCCGGAACGCCGCAATACCGGGCGGCCACTTGCGGCGTGTATTCGGCCACGACTTTCTTTAACTCTTCATAACCTTCGGAACGCTTGGCGATGAATTCCTCGTCCACCAGGCCCTCGGCGATCATGACGTTCATGAAGGCGTTGTAGAGAGGCACGTCGCTGCTGCCCTTGATTTGCAGGTACACCTCGGCGAAGTCGGCCAGCTCGGGACGGCGGGAATTGATGACGATCAACTTGGTGCCCTTACGGGCCGCATCCTTCATGAAGGTGGCGGCGACAGGATGGTTTTCCGTGGTGTTGGTGCCGGTGATTAGCGCCACGTCGGAATTTTCAATATCGCGCACCACATTGGTGACCGCAGCCGAGCCGATGCCCTCCATCAGCGCCGCCACGGAAGAGGCGTGGCAGAGCCGTGTGCAGTGATCCACATTGTTTGTGCCGAACGCGGCCCGCACAAGCTTTTGAAACAGGTAGGCCTCCTCGTTGCTGCCCTTGGCCGAGCCGAACCCGGCCAGGAAGTCGCTGCCGTGGGTGTCACGGATCTCCTTGAGCCCGCCCGCCGCCAGATCCAGGGCCTCCTCCCAACTGGCTTCCCGGAAATGGGGCAGCACCTGGCCGTAGTCCACCAGCCCGCCGGGCTTGCGGGGGCCGGAGGCGCCCTCCTGGTTTTCGGCGGAAAGAGGGCCTTTGGGATAGCTCTCCGTTTTTCGGATCAGGGGCTTGGTGAGCCGTTGGGCGTGGGTGGCGTAGTCGAATCCGTAGCGGCCTTTCACGCAGAGCCGGCCGTCGTTGGGGGCGCCCTTGCGGCCCTCCACGTACAAGATCCGGTTTTGTGCGGGGTCCACGTAATAGGTCAGGGCGCAGCCCACACCACAGTAGGGGCAGATGCTGTCCACCGCCTTGACCTGCGCGGTGCGCGACGCACCGTTGGAGGAGGTAACTGTTTTCATTCCGCTCCCTTATTCACGCAGTATCTCGAATTCCCTATTTGATAATATCGGCCATTGCTTTTGCTGGTGGCTGGACTCAGGTTACCACGATTTTCAGGCCCGCTACGGATTTATTGGTCAAAGCGCCCGTGGGACAGACGGCCATGCATTCCCCGCAGGCCACGCAACTGCTTTCGCCCATGGGGGTGTTCAGGTCGAAGGCGATCCTGGCCTGGTAACCCTTGCCCGTGCGGCCGATTACATCATTGTGCTGGATGTCATCGCAGGCGCGGATGCAGCGGTCACAGAGGATGCAGGCCTGATGGTCCACCGCAATCACCGGGGAGGAGCCGTCCGTCCCTCGGCCTTCCGGCCCCGCCGCGCCGTCGGGAAAGGTCAGCTCGGTGATTCCGTAGTCACGCGCCAGCGCCAGCAATTCGTCGTCCCCCGTACTTTCCTCCCTTGCGCTTTGCTGCGGGTAATCGGATAGCAGCAACGCGGTGAGCATCTTGCGGTGCTGCTGAATATCATCCGAGTCCGCCTGCACCTGCATGCCCTCCTCGCACTTGCGCACGCAGGAGGCCGCCAGCACGCGCTCTCCGATCTCCACCACGCATATGCGGCATACGCCCACGGGCTCCATGCGGGGGCTGTGACAGAGCACGGGAATGTCAATGCCCGCCTCCCGGGCCGCCTCCCAGATGGTTGTGCCCTCGGGCACCCGTACCGTCTTGCCGTCGATAGTCAGAGATATCAGTTTCTGACCGGATTGCTTTTCCGTCACGGCTTCCTGCCTCCGTTGGAGCCTCCCAGGCGGGCGGCGGCGGCCTCGGAAAAGTTCTCGATCACGCTCAACACAGGTGCCAGGGCTACTTGGCCCAGCCCGCAGATGGAAGTCTTGGCCAGAGTGTCTCCCATCTCCTGCAACAAGGGAATGAGATTTTGCTGGGGATTTCCGGCCAGGGCCGTCTCCAGCATGTCCACCGCCTTGGCGCTGCCCACCCTGCAGGGCACGCATTTCCCGCAAGACTCGTTGCGGAAAAACCGCACCACGTTGCTGGCCAATTCCACCAGGTCCCGGCCGTCGGCCACGTAGATCACCGCACCGGAACCGAGCATGCTCCCGGCATCCTGGAGCGCCTGGAAGTCGAGGGCCACATCGCCCTTGGCGGCGGGAAGAAAGTTTGATGAGGCGCCGCCCGGCGCGAAGGCCGCGAGCGCCTTTCCCTCCGGCACACCGCCGCACCTTTCCAGCAGTTCGTTAATAGTGGTGCCCATGGGAACGCAGTACACCCCCGGTTGCTCTACATCTCCGGAGACCGCGAGAAACTTCAGCCCCTTGCAGTCACCCGCCCCTTGGGCCTCCCACCACTGCGCTCCCCTGGACAGGATGACCGGCACCGCGGCGAAGGTTTCCACGTTGTTTATCAGGGTGGGCTTGCCCCACAGTCCGGCGTTGGTGGGAAAAGGCGGCTTGTTGCGCGGCTCACCCCGCTTGTCCTCAAGAGCTTCCAGCATCGCGGTCTCCTCCCCCAGGATGTAGCCACCCGGAGAGATGAATACCCGCAGTTCGAACGCGAAGTCCGCGCCGAATACGGATACGCCCAGCGCTCCCGTGGCGCGAGCTTGATCGATGGCGTGGGTCAGGGCCTTGCGCTCCTTCCCATACTCGTGGCGCAGGTAGATAACGCCTTCCGCCGCGCCGATGATCCAGCCGGCGATCACCATTGCCTCGATCATCAGGTGGGGCAACTCTTCCAGAATCAACCGGTCCTTGAAGGTGCCAGGCTCGCTCTCGTCCGCGTTGCAGACCACATATTTCGGTTCGCCCCTGGCCTTGGCGGTGAAGTCCCACTTCATGCCGGTGGGAAATCCAGCGCCACCCATACCGCGCAGACCCGAGGCCTTGAGGGTCTCGACTACCTCCTGCTTCTTTTCCTCCCCAGCGGAGAGCAGGGACTTCAGGGTGCCATAGTGATGCGCCGCATCCTCGTAAGGATCGGTTGGCCATTTGGCGGGCGCCGCCTTGGGCTCGTCCGGGGGCAGGGGAGTCTCTCCCTGGGCATAGGCGCGGATTTCCTCCACCGAACCCGAAACCGGAATTTCATTTACGGTGGCTGCCGGCGCCGTATCGCAGCGGCCCAGGCAGGAGGCCTCTTCCACCTCCACATCCGCCACACCACTCAATGCCGATGCCACATCCCGGCAGAATGAATTCCCGCCGCGCATGGCGCAGGAGATGTCCCGGCACACGCGAACATGGGTCTTGGGTGCGGGATGGGCACGAAAAACGGGATAGAAACCGCGCAGGCCCTCCAAACGGTACAGGGGCGTTCCTGTCTCCTTTGACAATTTGTGCAGTGCAGCGTCGGAAACCGATCCATCGGCCTCTTGCAATTCCATCATCTTGTTCAACAATTCCATTCGAATTCCCTGTCCCGGAACACCAAATAAATCCAGAAATCATGTAGCGAATTCACTTGGCATACAGTATACAAGACGCGAACCCAAGGGGAATAATTGCCGGACGGGACAATATTGATGGGCCAAACGCGCATTTGCAAGGCGCCAGGGTTCGTCCGGAATTATTTGCAATAATTGTCGAATCGGATTATCTAAACTTTCTTCCATCAATGTCTGGCGGGAAAATGATAGGTGCTCCAGCCCCGGGCAAGGTATTGGGTTTGCCGGGTCGGGGCGCCGGGATTCGAGAAGCCGGGCGGTAGGAATATGCTTCGCGGTAGGGTTTCGGGGGGGCTGTTGTGAGAACGAATGAAGTAGCGGCGGCCACCGGATTTTTCACCGCGTTTGCGTATTATGCTTTGGTTGTCCATATCGTCACGGCGCCCGGTGCAAAAAAAGGTTGGGGCGAGACTCCCGGACAATTCCAGCAAGGGTTGTGATCCGTGTTCGATTGGTCGTTGCGGGTATTGTTGCTTTTTGTTTGTTGCCAAGAAACCATCTCAGTGGAGAGGGAGTTATGGGGTACAAAAACAACAGCCTCAAGCTTGCTGCCAGAATTCTGGTACTAGCCGTAGGCGCGGTATTTCTGTTTTCCAGCATGGCTTTGGCTCAATGGGAGCCACGCAAGCCGATCAAATTTGTGGTGATGGCGGGTAAGGGCGGCGGAGCCGGCAAGCTCTCGCGGCTGTTCCAGGGCATCATCGAAAAGAACAATTTCTCCAGCCAGCCGTTTGTGCCGGACTATAAGAAAGGTGGCTCGGGTGCAGAGGCGTTGGTGTACATGAAGGGCAAGACCGGGGATTCGCATACGGTATTGCTGACCCTGAACAGCTACTTCACCACCC
>JAPUIH010000029.1 GCA_027297205.1 SAR324 cluster bacterium
CACCGCGATCGCATTGCTGGGATGCAAGCCGGAGCAGATGATGATGGTGGCCGCGCACAATTATGATTTGGCCCATGCCGCCTCCCACGGAAAGCATACCGCTTTCATACCTCGCCCCACGGAATACGGGCCAGGCCAGACCACCGACCTTGCAGCCGAGGGCGATTGGGACATCGTCGCCAGCAACATAGAGGAGCTTGCGGATGCCCTGGGCGCTTGAACCCCTTGCCTGGAACGTTCGCGGCCCAGCGAGGTGAATCGGCTGCGCAAACCCAGGCTGGAAGAGTAGCTGCCGCTCCCGCAGTCCCCTCCCCCTGAATTCCCCCGCCGGATTATGTTAGGCTGGCCGCATCATTGCAATTCGGATGCGGGAGCGCCGGGGCAGGTTGGCGCCTTCCGCCCATTCCTCCCGCCGCGGCATTGGTTAAGCGCTTCGGCATGCGTACGGCGATTTTTCACCCCAGCCGGGAATCAGCGTGGCAAACCTCAGGTTGCGCATCGATACGGCGTTCGAGACCTACACGCGCGTGATTCTCCGCAACCGCTACAAGACCCTGCTGCTGATGGCGCTGCTGATCGCGGGGCTGCTCTGGGCCGGCTTGCCGCGGGTCGTGTTCGATGCCTCCACCGAGGCTTTCTTTCACAAGACCGACCCGGCGCTGATCACCTACGAGGCCTTTCGGGACCAGTTCGGACAGGATGAACTGGTGGTGGTGGCGGTGGGGCCGGCGGAAGTATTCGACCGGGTTTTCCTGGAAATGCTGCGTGAACTGCATGGGGCTCTGGAAGACGGGGTGCCCTACCTGAAGGAGGTGACCAGCCTGATCAACGTGCGCGATACCCGCGGCGAGGGGGACAGGCTGATCGTGGAAGACCTGCTGGAAACCTTGCCCGAGACGGCACAGGCCATGGCGGACTTAAA
Organism: SAR324 cluster bacterium; assembly: GCA_027297205.1. Classification (GTDB taxonomy): domain Bacteria; phylum SAR324; class SAR324; order SAR324; family JACQKK01; genus JAPUIH01. Next base: position 923 of record JAPUIH010000029.1, read on the forward strand.
GGCGCGGGTGCTCTCCTCGGCCCTGTATCCCAATTTATTCATTTCCGAGGACGGGCGCTTCACCACCATCGTCATCGAATCCATCTCCTATTCCCCCAAGGGGGAACAGGGAGACCTGATGGCCGGGTTCAGGGACGACGGCCAGGACGCCGCTGCTCCAGCAAAGCGGGTCAATATCACCGATGACGAGATGCGCGAAGTAGTAGTGGCGGTAAGGAAAATTTCCGCGCGCTTCAGCGGGGAGGGGTTTCCCATTCATATCGTGGGCACCCCGGTCTGGGGTGAATACCTGCTGCGCACCATGCCGAAGGACATGGGCCGGTTCCTGGGGCTGGCCGTCATCATCATCGCCGCGTTATTGCTGGTCTTGTTCCGCCGGTTTTCCGGGATGGTGCTGCCGATGCTGGTGGTGGTGCTGAGCCTGCTGTCCACCGTCAGTCTGATGGGAATCAGCGGCACGCCGCTCACCATTCCCACCACCATTCTGCCTTCCTTTCTGCTGGCGGTGGGCGTGGGGGCGTCGGTGCATATCCTGGCGATCTTCTACCGGGACTTTCAGCGCAGCGGAGACAAGGAAGCGGCCCTGGTGTATACCCTCGGGCATTCGGGCCTGCCCATCGTTATGACCGGACTCACTACGGCGGCGGGACTGTTCGCCTTCACCACGGCCGATCTGGCGCCGGTTGCGCATCTGGGGGTATTCGGAGGGATCGGCGTATTGCTCGGGCTGGCCTACACCCTGATCCTCATTCCGGCCCTGCTGGCCGTCTGGCCGGTGCGGCGGCAGGCCCGGCTGGGAAGCGGCAAGCACGCGGGCGGTTTCGACCGGTTGCTGGGCGGGATCGCCCAATTCGCCACCTCGCGCGCCTGGCCGGTGGTTATCGTCAGCACGCTGCTGGTGGCCTTTGCCGCCGCCGGGCTGCCCCGCCTGCTGTTTTCACATCAGCCTACCCGTTGGATTCCCAAGTCCTCCCAGTTGCGTCAGGACCTGATCCTGGTGGACCGCGAACTGAAGGGATCGAATTCCGTGGAAGTGGTGGTGGACACGGGCAAGGAGAACGGGCTCTACGAGCCCACCGTGATGAAAAATCTGGAGGCCCTGGCCAAATTCGCCCAGCAGCATCGCAACCAGAGAGGCGAAATATTCGTCGGCAAAACCCAATCCGTGGCCGACGTGCTGAAGGAGATCAACAAGGCCCTCAACGAAAACCGGCAGGAGTACTACACCATTCCATCGGATCGGCAACTGATTGCCCAGGAGTTGCTGCTCTTCGAGAACAGCGGCAGCGACGACCTGGAACGGCTGGTGGACAGCCAGTTCAGCAAGGCCCGCATTTCGGTCAAGGTGCGCGACAATGACGCCGCGGCCTACGTGGGGTTCGTGCAGGCGGTGCAGCTGGAGGCCAGACGGCTTTTCGCCGGCAGCGCCGAGGTGACCGTGACGGGCATTCTGCGCCTGTTCACCGGCGTCATAAGCAACATGATGCGCAGCATGGTGCAAAGCTACTCAATTGCCGTCGTGGTGATTTCGGTGATGATGATGCTGCTGCTGGCCAGCATCCGGATCGGTCTGCTGAGCATGATCCCCAACCTCGCCCCGATCCTGATCACCCTGGGCATGATGGGCTGGACGGGCATCCATCTGGACGCCTTCACCCTGCTGATCGGCAGCATCGCCCTGGGACTGTCGGTGGACGACACGATTCACTTCTTCCACAACTTCCGGCGCCACTTTGTAGAGACGGGCAGCGCCGCCGAGGCGGTGCGTGAAACCATGCTTTCCACGGGCCGGGCCATGCTGTTCACCTCACTGGTGCTGGTGACCGGCTTCTGGGTGCTCATGTTCGCCACCCTGAACAACATCATCCTCTTCGGCTTCCTTACCGGCACCACGCTGATCCTGGCCCTGCTGGCCGACTTTCTGCTGGCCCCGGCCATGATGGAGCTGATTATCCGCACCGGCCGCGGCCGCCGTATCGCCATGCGCTGGGGCGCGGGCGGCGGCAATCCCGCGTGATGGAGGCGATGCCGCGCCCTGTATTTTAATTACGGGGCGGGCGCGGCCGGATTGCTTCCTGCCGGGTATTCGCCAAAATTTTCCTATGCGGAATATTCCACAGGCAAGGTGCGGGGTGAGGATGCAACTCAACGGCAAGCAAGTGATCGCCCTGGGAGAATGGGACGGGGTGCAAGGACCGGCCATCGCCTCCCGCGCTGTGCGAAGGCAGGGGCGGAGATGATGCTGATGGAAATAGCGCTGGAAGTAGGGGAAATTTCCAAGGCGCTGCGCTTGGCGTGGGAACAGGGCTAGCCCGGCGGCCTATTTGCCGGCCTGATAATAGGGGTTCTCGCCATCGGCATGTTCCGTGGTGTCGATCAGGGCCACCATATCCGGAAATACCTCGCGCATGCGCTGTTCCACACCCTGACGCAGGGTCACATCGGCCATTCCACAGCCCTGGCAACCCCCACCCAACTGGACGTAGACGTTGTTTTCGGACACATCGATCAGCGTGAAAAACCCGCCGTGGGAAGCCACCATGGGGTTGATCTCGAAATCCAGCAGGTTTTGCATTACTTCCATCTGCACTTCCTTTGGATCGTCCTTGCTGGTGGCCAGCTTGATGTCGTAGGCGGAACCCTGCAGAGCCTCCTTGATTTTTTCGTATCCCTCTTCCACATAGGAAAAGTCGCTGAATCCGTTCTCATCCAACACAGCGCCCGCCTGCTCGGCCACTCCCTCACCGCCGTCATAGAGGAGAATGTCTCCTGAATAGGGCAGACGGGCCAGATTGGACTCGAGGTGCTCGAAAGGCAGATTGTAGGCCCCGGCAAGATGATCCTGCTCGTAAATCTCCATTTCCCGCAGATCGAACACGTACGCGGGCTTTGATTCCTTGCGCTTTTTGAGAAACTCTTCAATGGGCAGTTTCATGGTGTGCTCCCGGGCACGAGGACTCACGGCGCAATGCCGTCGAACTAAGACTTATTTCTCTATTATATACATTTTCCCGCGCGCCGGAAAGCGGGAAGCGCGGAATCTCTGATTTTGAAAATTGTGGACGTGGGGCTCACGAGCGCCGCCGGTCCACCATCATCCAGGCGGTGTCCTTTCCGCCGAGCTTGCGGCGGTCCGTAAGACCCGTGGCGATTTCGTCCCAGTCGGCTTTGGATGCGGCATGGGCAATCAGGGCACGCCAATAATGCCCGCAGTCGGGCGCAAAGGAGGCGAAAGCTTCCTGCATGGCGGCGAGGGTCTCTTCGTTTGCAGCATCCCTGGTCAAAATCACCAGGAACGCGTCGACCCGCTCCTGATCCTCGTTGATCAGTTCCACGATCAAGTTTTCCAGTTCTCCCATTCTACGATCCTCATCTCCCCAGGCACAGGCTCCAGGGCGCAGCCCGTTCAGGCGGCAAGGGTGGAATTCACGGTCAGCCGCCTCCGCGCCTGCGCGGTGCATGCTCCTGCTATAGCATTAATCTGGAAAAGGGTACAAATGCCCCTTAATTTCAGACCGCTCCCGCCCGGCGGCGCTACCTTGCGCCCCCGCGGGTCAGACGCGCCTCAATGGCCTCGTGAATGCGCAGCAGTTCCCGCGCGCGCTCGGCCACCGGGATGTCCACCATGATGCCTTCCACCTCGATGGCGCCCACGCCCCGGCCATGGGCATCCTCGTAGGCCGCCACGATACGCCGGGCGCTTTCCACCTCGGCCCCGCTCGGGGCAAATTCCTCATTGCAGACCAGCACCTGATTGGGATGAATGCAACTCGCACCGCGCAGCCCTATTTTTTTTGACAGGCGCACGATATCCCGGATGCGATCCAGGTCCTTGTAATCGGCAATGCTGCCCACCAGCCCCATGGGGCGCACCCCCGCCGCATAGGCCGCCACCACCATCTGCTGCTTGGGCGCAAGCAGCACCTCCGGCAGGGGCTCCGCGTTGATGGCCGCCGCAAAATCCTCCGTGCCCAGGCCCATGGCGATCACGCGCGCATCGGCGGAGGCGATTTCGCTCATACGCTCGAAGCCCTGGGGCGTCTCCACCAGCACCATCAGTTTGGTATGGCCCGGGGTCATCCCGCGCTCGGCCTCCAGTTCTGCGATAACTTCGCTGATGGCCACCACATGGGCCGCGGAGTCGGCCTTGGGCAGGGTAATGGCCATTACATGGGGCGAAACCGCCGCCTCCAGGTCCGGCAGCGCCAGGCGCCAGGGGCGGTTGATGCGCACCACCACGTCGTGGCCGCCTTCCGCGTAGCGGCGCGCCACATCGGGCAGCAGGGCGCGGGCCTGCTCCTTTTGGCTGGGGGCGATGCTGTCTTCCAGATCGAGTTGCAGGCCGTCCGCGCCCACGGTGGGCGCCTTTTCCACAAAACGCTCCACGGTGAGCGGCACGAACAACAGCGAGCGCCAGACGGGCAGTTCACGGGAAGAGGTCATGGTTGCGGGTTTCTCCGGATTCGGGTGGCCTGCGGGCCTGGGTTCTGTCTGAAAGTTTGGTATTGCCGATCGTATCCGTCGGCGTCCGCGCACTTCGAGACGCGCGCTTGGCGCGCTCCTCAGCAACGCGGAGTCCTTAATTATCAGAGACTTAGAAATGCCGCATCCCTGAGGAACCCCGCGTAGCGGGGTGTCTCGCCTGTCCTGAGCAAAGCCGAAGGGAAGGGTGCGGCGCCATGAATCATTCTCTCAAACAGATCCTAGGACTTCAGGCATTCGGCGAGCAAATCGATCACGGCGCGGGTGAAGACCCACATGTTTTCCTCGCGGTCATCGCGCCCTGTTTCCAGAGTGATCACCTTCTCTTGCGGCCCCACCACCGCGATGCAGGTATGGCCCGGCGCGTCACCGTAGCGGTTACCTGTGGGTCCGGCGGCCCCAGTCTCCCCCACGCCCCAGGTAGCGCCCATGCGCTCTCGCGCCGTGCGCGCCAGCAACAAGGCATAAGGCTCGGAGCTGGAGCGAATGCCTTCCATCTCCCCTGATTCGATGCGCATCAGTCCTTCCCGGGAGGCCAGGGTGTAGACAACGCCGCCGCCCTGGAAATAGACGGAGGCTCCCGGCACGCTCAGCAGGGCGGCGCAGACCAGCCCGCCGGTGGAGGACTCGGCCACGGCGACCGTTTCGCCCCTGGCTTTGAGCTGGGCGCCTACTTCCGCACCCAATGCGATCAGATTTTCCACGGCGGTATTCTCCAGTTTGATTATTGCCCGGCCGCGGCGGCCTGACGGCTCCCGGCATTATCTCCTCAATCCTCTCCATAAACCGGACCGTCCGGATAGAATATTCGGAACCGGTCATTGAAAATGGGATTGTATCCCAACTGTCCCAGACGGCTGCCCTTGAGCGCGCCGGCCACAGCCTCTCCAGTGAGCCAGGACCAGCGGCTGTTGGTCTGCTCGTCCTCTAGCAGCGGACGGCCATGGGCGTCCCGATCCTCCGCCATGCGAAAGGTCAGCACGCGGCCGTCCAGCCGGCGCCGCCAGGCGGTGGCGGTGCGCGCCTTAACCGAGTAATACACCACCAGCTCCGTCCCGTTGAAGCGGTCGTTCACAAGAGGCCGGGCAGCCAGCGCGGTGAAAGGATAGAGCTTGCCCTTGAAACGCACCACCACCGCCAACCCCAGCGCATGCACCCGCGCCGCCTCCATGCCCACGTAGCTGCCCATGATTGGACCGGAGCGCCTGCCGTCCAGAACCCGGGTATGGGGAAAGCTTTCCTTCCAGGCCTCCCAGGTGGTGACCGTGGAGGGCATGAATTTGAGCTTTTTGCCCTTTAGAGGCCCCTCGAAAGCCTCGCCGGTCACATGCACCCACAGGGATTCGGTCTGGCGGTCGTAAAAGACGAATGAGTCGTTGACCAGCATGCCCTGGTGACCGAAGCTAAGCACCCTGCCATCCAGTGTCCTCTCGTACACGACGGAGGATTGGCACAGTGGTCACCAGCTTACGGCTATGGGGATGCCGCCGATGCTGTCGTTGCCCAGCTCGTGTATGCCCATCACCGCTATGGGATAGGCCTTGGCCTCTCCACCGTGACTGACACCGATCACTGCATCGCGGGGAAAGATCAGGCCCTTGCCCTCCGCCTCGGCCGCGCCGATCATGGGCGGATCGTCGAACACCGGGAAGGTGTCCCGTCCGATGGGGAAGAAGCCGTAACCGGCAACCAGCGGCGCGAAAAACACCGCCAGCACGAATAGCACCAACAGCAACTGACCCACCCAACGGCAGCGGCTGCCCAGGGAAGCGCGGGGATGGAGTGTGATGTGCCTGTCAAGCATGGGAAAGACTCCTCGCCGCGGGAGCGGCCTGCTCCCGATCAATATCCGTCGTTGAAATCGAGCAGGGGAAAGGCGCTGAACACATGGGGCGCGTCCACGGGCTGGGCGGAGTGAACGTGCGAGGCATCCAACTCCTCGAACGCGGTCACGCCCAACAACCCCAGGGAAATGCGCACCTCGTCCTCCAGCAACTCCAGGGTGCGCACCAGGCCCTCCTGACCGGCGGCGCCCAGACCCAGGCAGGCCAGCCTGCCGATCCCTACCGCGTCCGCACCCAGGGCGATAGCCTTCACCACGTCGCTGCCGCGCATGCAGCCGCCGTCCATGATCACCCGGGCCCGCCCGTCCACCGCCTTTACAACTTCGGGCAACACGTCCAGGGAGCCCCGGCCATGATCCAGCTGCCGCCCGCCGTGATTGGAGACATAGATCACCTCCACCCCAAGCTCGCAGGCCTGCACGGCATCCTCGCCGGTGGCGATGCCCTTCAGGATCAGGGGCAAATCGTGCTTGTCCTTGAAGCGTTTCACGTCGTCCCAGTTGAGGGCGGCCTGATATTCCATCCCTACGGGGTTGCGGTTGCGCCAGGGTTTGATGAAGCGCTTGGCGATGTCGCGCTCGCGCCGGCTGTACAGGGCCGTGTCCACGGTCAGGCAAAATGCGGTATAGCCGTTGTCGACCGCCCGATGCACATGGTCGTCCACGAATGCGGCGTCGCCACGCACGTAGAGCTGGTAAATACGGAAATTGTCCGCCGCCCGCGCCACCGCCTCCAGCCCCGGATTGCAGGCGGAGGAGAGAATCTGAGGGATCCCGAACTCCTCGGAGGCCTTGGCCGCCGTGACCCCGCCCCCTTCCGCGAAGGTCTCTATGGAGCCGATGGGCGCCAGAAAAACCGGCATGCGTATCCGCTTGCCAAACATAATGGCGGAACAGTCAATCTTGGAAACATCGCGCAGCACCCGCGGGCGGAAGGCGACCGAATCCAGCGCCTGGCGGTTGCGTTTAACGGTGGTTTCGGTTTCCGTGCCGCCCATCAGATAATCCCAAGGCCCCTGGGGCAGGGCCAGGCGGGCGAATTTTACAATTTCATGAAGGGTCTGGAACTGGTCTGCGATATCGATGGTCATGGCGGATCGGGGATGCTGGGGCGCGGGGCGTGGCCGGTGGATCAATGTCCGCGCCTGCCGCCTCCGTGCCGGGCTTGCTCGCTGTTAGGAGATCAGGCCGTAGAATTTTCCGGCGTTCTCGCACACGATCTTGTGGGTTATCTCGGGCGGGAGATGGCTGAATTGCTCGGCGATATATTTCTGGGACTCCGGCCACACGCCGTCCCCGTGCGGATAATCCGAACCCCACATCAGGGATTCCACCCCGATCTCATGCACCAGCTTGGAGCCGATCTTGTCGTACTGGAAAGTGGCCTTGCACTGACGCCGCCAGTAACCGCTGGGTGGCATTTTCAGACCCAGGTCCCGAAATCGGTCTTCCCATTCAAAATCCATCCGCTCCAAGGCGTAGGGAATCCAGCCGATGCCGCTTTCCCCGAAAGCCACCCGGATATTGGGATAGCGCTCCAGCACCCCCGCACCGATAATTGCGGCGACGATGTTGATCAGGTTCATCTGAAAGCCCGAGACCACCGTAAAGAAGGCCGCGCGCTTGTTTTTCTCGGGAATATCCGCGTTGCGGTCGATGGGCCGCGTGGGGAAGGTGTGGAAATGCAACGGCAGATTGACCTCGTGCACCGCCTGCCAGAAAGGTTCCCAGATGGGATGCCACATGGGCTCCATGTCCCAGGAGCAGGATAGTTCCACACCGCTCAGGCCCAACTTAGCCACGCGGTGCAACTCAGCGATCGCCGCGTCGATATCGCCATAGGGCAGGCAGCCCAGGCCGATGTACCGCTCCGGGTGGGTTTTGCAGAAATCCACCAGCCAGTCGTTATAAATTCGGTACATTTCGTTGGCCGCCTCGTGGTCGTTGAGGCGCGTGCCCGCACCCAGGATGCCATAGAGCACTTCCGCCTGGACGCCGTCGCGGTCCTGATCCGCGAGCCGCAGCTCCGGGTCCGTGACACGGCGGATGCCGTTCTTGCCATCCCTGTACAAATTGGTTTCCGCCATCAGGTCCGCCCGCGCATGCATGCCCGGCACGTACTTGGCCCCGGCAGGCCCCACCCCGTTCATGAGACCGAAGTACCCTCCGCTCTTGGAGACCCACTGCGGCCCGTCGGGCCCGTCAGTCACGTAGGGCATGCGCTCCTTCATTTCCTTGCAGGCATTGGAAGTGAAAAGATCAGGCGGCATCCAACACAGATCGAGATGACAATCCGCGGAAATGACTTTGTACTCCATGGGCTTAAATCTCCTATTGCTTCGGAATCCCGGCTCCCCCTGCCCGAAATAATCGTATGCCGCACCTTACTCCCCCGGCGCCCTTGCTGTCCACTCGTTGCGCCGGACGGGAGCGGCTCCCCAGGCCGGCCTTTCCGCGCCGGAGGTGCGGGGTGCGGAGGGCTAAATTTTAATAACCACCTTGCGGGCGTTGTCATCGCGCAGATGGGCGCGGCGCATGGCGTCCTCGATTTTGTCCAGTTCGTAGATGTGGCTGATCATGGGCGACACGTCCATTTCTCCATTCACGATCAGCTGCAAGGCAAGCTTGAAGGAAACCAGCCCCGGCTCGTGCTGGGTGCCGGTGGTGGCGTTGATGGTGAGGCGGTTGCGCTGAAAATCGTGAAAATTGAAAGGCACCAGCTCCTTTGAGTCCGGCTGTCCGAAATACAGGGCGTTGCCCTGGGGGCGGATCAGCCCAATGGACTCGGCCAGGGCCTCCCGGTTGCCCACCGCTTCCACCAGGTAGTCCACGCCCTTGCCCCCGGTCTCGTCCATCACCGCCTGGCGGACGTTGTCGCCGCTGGCCCGCACGGCCAGATCGGCCCCGAAATGCTTGGACAGGGCCAGCCGCGCCTCGGAAAGGTCCGAGACGATCACCCGCGCCGCTCCGGCACGCTTGAGATTGTAGGCGAAAAACCAGCCCGCGGAGCCCTGGCCCTGCACGATCACGGTCTTGCCCACCACATCCACCGGGTGCTGGCGCAGGGCGAAGATGGTGGTGCCAAACTGCTGGGCCATCAG
>JAPUIH010000290.1 GCA_027297205.1 SAR324 cluster bacterium
ATTTCCGCCGCCGTCTCCTCCTCGATTACCCTGAAGATGACCCGGTCGAAATTGGGCGCACCCTCGAAGTAATCCTTGTTGGCGACCAGGTGGATTTCGCTGCCCCGCACCCATTTGTCCCACATGAACGGCCCTGTGCCGATGGGATTTACCGCATAGTCCTTGCCAAATTTTTCCACCGCGGCCTTCTTGACAATGTGGCCCTGATTGATGGCCACCTTATGGAGAAAGTTGAAAGGCTGCTTGAGCGTAAAGCGGATTTTGTAGGGTCCCAGGGTCTCCATCTTGGTGACGTTTTTGAACTCCCCAGCGTAGGCCGAGGCGGTCTTGGGGTCCTTGACCCGCATGTAGGAGTATTTCACATCCTCCGAAGTGAACCCGCCAAAACCTTTGTGAAACTTGACCCCTTTCCGGAGGGTAAAGGTGTAGGTCTTACCCCCGTTGGTGATTTTCCAGCCAGTCGCCAGGTCCGGTTTGATATCATTGGTCTTCTCGTCATACCTGACCAACCCGTTATAGAGGTTGAGCGCAATAGTTTGATTTTCGATCTGGAATATTTTTGCCGGGTCAACGCCGTAGATATCACCCCCGAACCTCACCTTGAGTGTCTTTCCGTGAGCCAGAGGCAGCCCCAACAGAATTACGACCAGCGTTGCGGCCACGCCCAGGAGGGCCATTCGTTTCGTTGCGTATAACGCACTCATGTTTTTCTCCTAAATGTTGGAACACATTTTTATGCCATATCCTAGAGACTTTCCAGATAAGCCACCACTTCCTCGACCCCGACCAAGTCCGCGTACTTGGCACCGATGTCGAACAGGTTATACTTGTGTACATCCGGATCGCGATCTGCGACACACTCCGGCAGCACCATGTTGCGGAAACCGCTTGAAATGGCGTCAATGGCCGTGGCCCGCACGCATCCGCTCGTTGAGTTGCCCACCAGCAGCGTTGTATCCACGCCGAGGGTGGTCAGCAGCGAGTGCAGGTTCGTGCCGAAAAATGCACTTGGATACTTCTTTAGGATCACGGGCTCCCCGGGATGGGGCATCAGCCGCTCGTCAATTTCCGCCGCCCGCGTGCCCATGCGTTGGCTCTTCAGGGCGGGAATTTTCTCCACGAACGTGCCGCCGTCCATGCCGCCTTCCTCGTAACCCACGGTCATATAAATCACGGGGATTTTCTTCGCGCGAGCCGCCTCCAGCACGATCCGTGAATTGGCGATGGCCTCGTCCTGATCGAAGCCGATCGGCATCTCGGGATCGGTGCACCCATAGCAGAAATCGATCAGGATCAGCGCCGGCTTCGTGCCGAATCCGATCTTCGTGCCGAAGGTGATATCCCGGTAAAGTTCCTCCACGGATTGCATAGACGCCTCCTTTCCACCTTTTGCGTGCCTTCGCTTGTTTTTTTCTGGGAATTCCGCAAAGCTTGTCACACTGGCGGGGACGTGTCAAAGGAATGGCCACGGAAAATGGCGCTGGCAGCGCCTCTCAGGCAATTCCACACCTCGGATTGCAGGGCCCCACCGCCAATCCGCCCACCAAGGGGATGAACTATGATGCCACGCGTTTTCTATCAGCCAGGCTGAACCTCATGCGGCAAGACGAAAGAGTTGCTTTCGAAATGGAACGTGGAATATGAGCCGGTCAACGTGCTCGGCAATCCCAAGGCCCAGGCGGAGTTGAAGGCCCTCGGCGTTCCGGTGGTGCCGGTTACGGTGCTGGGCGAGCGGATGGTGCACGGCTGGAACCCCGCCGCCTTGGCGGAGTTGGTCAACGTCCCTTACGACGGCGCAATCGCCCTCGATCCCCAGGAACTGGGTGAGGCGCTGGACAGCCTGCTCTTCCACAATCAGCACCTTATAAAAAAAGTGCCCTTGGATAAACTGGAAGGGCTGAAGCATCCGGAGCGCCCGCGGGTGCTGCGGGATCTGGCTTTTCACGTCTTCCGCCTCTCCGCCGCGTTCGTGGACACCATGGAGGAGGGTTACTTTCCGGAGGCGTGGCTGCTGGAGGATGCCCCGGAAGACATCCGGACGGGCGAGCAGATCGCCGTCTATGGGGAGGGCGTGCGGTCGCACATCCGCGCTTGGTTCGCGGGCGCGCCGCAGGAGGTCTTCCAAGGGATGGCTAAAACCTACTACGGGGAGCAATTGGTGCACGAGTTGCTGGAGCGCACGGCTTGGCACGCCGGCCAGCACCTGCGCCAGGTGTACAACCTGCTGGAGGAGGATGATTTTCTTCCGGCGGACTCCCTGCCCGATGCGGTGTTCGAGGGGCTGCCCATGCCCACCGAGCTCTGGTAGCCAGAAAATTAAGCCCTGTCCCTATCGAATTCCCCAGCAGAAGCCTCACAGGGTTCTGAGCCTGTGAGATTGCCGTCTGTTGTGAGGGCAAGCTGTCAATGATCTTCTGCTATATGAGAAATCCGCCAGTCACAGGACGTAGCACGCCGGGACTAAATCTCGGAGAGTTACAGCGATCGGGGGCTGGTGCAAAAACCTGCTGGAGAATACCGACAATAAAAGAAACTCT
>JAPUIH010000291.1 GCA_027297205.1 SAR324 cluster bacterium
CCCCGCAGTAGCGAAACCCTCCTTGAATTGCGGCTGGGGCAGGATGCCCCGGCGGTCACTTGGCCGATGGTTTGGGTCAAGGGTATTTGCGGAGTTGGCAAGGCTTCAGTGCCAGGCTCCGTGCAAAAGAAGTACGGTGGAAATTCCTCCTTTTCCCCCGAAATGGCCTTCCGTGCTTTACCCTTTTTTCCGGGTGAAAAAACCGAATCCGGCAGGCAGGCCTTTATGGCCATTTACCAGTTACATGGGGTAACCCATAAGCAGACTTTTCCCTCCCCCCTTCACCCAACGGGAGAAATCGCTCCATGATCGTAACACCTTGTGCCCTAGTGGGTGTCGACCTGCACCGAGGCCACCTGGATCCGGCTGTGGCGACCATGCCGGTTCCCGCCGATCAGGCAACAGCTTTGCTGGCGCGGACTATTCCTGCGTTCCGTGCGTTCCGGGAAGTCGGTGTGCCAATTATTCACGTCGTGACCGAATACCGCACGCCGGAAGAAATTCGCTCAAATCCTTTTTGGGTTTCGCGGCAATCCCAAAGCCGGGCGAAAGCTATGGAACACAATTTGTCCGGTTCCGCCGGTCCGGAGGTTATGGAAGGTTTGCAGGAGAAGGGCGATTACTTGGTGAGCCATAAGAAACGCTACAGTGCATTTCTGCATACGGGCCTGGAACTATTGCTGCGCAGTCTGAACGTTTTCACCGTTTTTCTGGCCGGGGTGAATACGAACAGCTGCATTCTGGCGACGGCTTTCGAAGCGGTGAACAGGGATTTCGCCACAGTGGTGTTGCAGGATTGCGTGGACAGCATGGACGGAGAGGAAGCGCATCGGCAAGCGCTGCACCTGATCAGCATTTGCCTGGGCCAAGTCATGACATCCGAAGACGCGCTACGGAACTTGTCCGCAGCGGGCGTCCAGAGAGCCGGAGTGCCGGCGCCACGTTGACCCTGGGAGGAAGGTAGGCAGGCCAACCCGTCGGGGGCTGGCCGCAACCCTGTCGCAGGCAAAAACCGGGAAACCCTTCCCGCTTTCGGGGAATTTTTCGGTTGCGTACGCGCCAAGCGGGCCTATTTTCGTTGCTCGCAAGATTTTCGTGGCCCCGGCCGCCCGAGGTCGCCCTTCCGCTCAAATTCCCAGGTGACGGGACTTGACCTCCTCGTTCCCCCACAATTCCTCCGGGCCGGAAGAATGCACCACGGTGCCCTTGCTGATGACGTGCACGTAGTCCACCAATTTCAGGGCCAGGGCGACGTTCTGCTCCACCAGCAGGATGGAAAGCCCCTCCCGCTTGAGCTTGCTGATGACGTCCCACACGTCGCGGATGATGAGCGGGGCCAGCCCTTCGGAAGGCTCGTCCATGATCAGGCAGTCCGGGTTGGTCATCAAGCCCCTACCGATAGCGAGCATTTGCTGCTCCCCGCCCGAAAGAGTCTTGGCCCGCTGCCGCTGTCGTTCCAGGAGCCGGGGGAATAGCTCGTAAATCCCATTCAGGGTCCATCTCTGGCGATTGTTGCCTCCCTGGGCCACTTTGAGGTTCTCCTCCACGCTGAGAGTGGGAAACACCCGCCGCCCCTGCGGCACCAGGCCCATGCCGAGACGCACGGTGGCGAAAGAGGGCGTGTGGGTGATGTCCTGGCCCTTGAAGAGAATCCGCCCGCGGCGGGGCGGGTTGAAGCCGACGACGGAATTCACCAGCGTGGTCTTGCCCACGCCGTTGCGGCCCAGCACCCCCAGGATGCGGCCTTCCTCCAGCACCAGGGAGAGGCCCTGCAGCACGTAGGAATCGCCGTAGTAGGTGTGGATATCCTCCACTTCCAGGATCGCCACGGTTCAGCCCGTTCCCAGATAAATTTCCTGCACTTTGGCACTGGACCTGATGTGATCGGTGGTTCCCTCCTCCACCAACTCCCCGTAATGGAGCACAGCGATCGAATCCACCACGGAAAAGGCCACGTCCATGTCGTGCTCGATCATCAGAATCGCCAGGTTGGGATCGAGGTTGCGCAGAAAAGCCGCCATCTCGCTGGACTCCCCCGAGGAAAGACCGGCGGCCGGCTCATCCAGCAGTAACAGCCTGGGATCGCTGGCCAGAGCCAGCACGATTTCGATCTGGCGCTGCTCGCCATGAGACAGATGACGAACCTCCACGTCCTTCCGGTCCGCATAGGCGACCTGTTCCAACAGGGCGTACGCTTTCTCGTAAACCCCCCGATAGGATTTTATGGGACGCCACATCACCCATTTCATTTGCCGCAAGCCTTGAACGGCCAGGAGTACGTTTTCCAGAACCGTGAGCTTGGGAAACAGGGAGGTGATCTGGAATGTGCGCGCCATACCCAGCTTGGTGCGCCGGTGGGTGGGCCAGCCGCTGACATTCTGGCCGAACAGGAGCACCTTGCCCCCGGTGGGCAGGAACACGCCGGTAATAAGGTTGAACAGCGTGGTCTTTCCGGCGCCATTAGGGCCGATTATGCCCTTGCGGTCCCCGGGATAAACCTCCAGGTCGATGCCCTTGACCGCATGCAATCCACCGAATTTTTTGGATAGGCCTTGCAAGACCAGGCAGGCACCGTCCTTGGGCGCCCCTGTCCTGTCCTTCATCTTGTCCTCGATTACGGTCTGCGCCCAAAGGGGCGGGCCGGGAACCCGGGGTGCGGGCTTCCGGCCCCCAATGGCCTTACTCGTCGCAGAATTTGCAAGGCGGGAAAGTGCGGCTGTACACCGGCTGCTGCAAGAATTTCGCCTTGTCGTACTGTCCATACTGGCCCACGTTCGGGTAGGTGCGGACCACGGTGTTCCACAGCTCCAGGTCCGGATAGCCGAAATTCCTCTTCCTTACCACTTGCCGGATGTAGATGTTGTGCACCGGGTTCCTCTGCTCGTCCAGATAAACTGGGCCGCGCACGGAATCCAGCCGGATGCCGGCGAAAATTCGGATGAATTCCTCGGTGCCGGGCCATTTGCCCCCCGTCTTTTTCATCACTTCATGAATCCATTGGGCCGTGGTGTAGTTGCTCTCGGAGTAATAAGAGGGGACCTTTCCGTATTTCTTCCGGTACCTTTTCACGAAGGCAATGTTTTTCGGGGTGTCAATGGAGGCGCTGTACTGGAGTGCCGTCACGTAGCCGATCGCTTCGTCACCCATGAAGGGCAGGGCAAACTCGTCGGCGCTGGTACCCCCTCCCAGGAGCGGCAACTTAAATCCGGCGGCCTTGTACTGCTTGGGAAACTGCAGGGAACCCCCGCCCACCATCAGGGTAAATACGGCATCGGCGTTCTTTTTGATCCGGGCAAGGTAGGGGCCAAAGTCCTTGGTGGTAATCGGAGACCAGATCTTCTGGATGATTTTGCCGCCGCAATCCTCGAAGGATTTCTGAAAGCCCCCGATAGTTTCATATCCAAATGCGTAATCGGCGCCGATAGTGACGATTCGCTTGTAGCCCTTCGCACAGGCCCATTGCCCAAATGGATGAGAGGGCTGGGAACTGGTCCACCCCGTGCGGATGAAATAGGGATACTTGGCTGATTGCCGTTGGGTGAGGTCGTCGGCCGCAGAGATGGGTGAGATGTAAATCACCTTGTTGCGGGTGCTCACCGGAGCCAAGGCATAGCCGGTCGAGGCCAGCAGCCCCCCGATCAACAAGTGCACGTTGTCCTGCTTGATCAGCTTTTTGGCTTTTTGCACGCTGATCGGGCCTTTGCCCAGATTATCCTCCACGATGAATTTCACTTCCGCCCCGGCGAAATTGCCGCCCACCTCGTCCAGGTACATCTGGAAGCCGTCGTGCATGTCCTTTCCGACTGCGGCGAAGAAGCCGGTCATCGGAGACAGGTAGCCGATCCGCAGTTCTTCGGCGCCCGCCCTGGGAGCCGTTCCCAAATATGCGACTAGGGCCAACACCATCATAGCCAAGCTTGCCAAAAATTTTACTCCGCGTTTCTCGCTCATGTGACCTCCTTCGTTAATGAGCCTACACAAATCAATTTTCAGGATCCTATCGAAGCGGAGGGTTCGAAATCCGCCTCTTTTTGCATGACTTTATCCCGGCGCCTTAGCCTGATCCTTTCCGGGATACCCATCAGACCACCGGGAAGAAATAGAATAGTCAAAACATACA
>JAPUIH010000292.1 GCA_027297205.1 SAR324 cluster bacterium
GCGGGGGCATCCCGTGATGGGCCCATTGATCAAGCCCCTGCGCGGCGTGCGCATCGCCCAGGTGCCCACCCTGTGGGAGGCTTTGTCCTGGGCGGTGATGGGCCAGCAGATTAACCTGTCCTTCGCCTACCGCCTGCGCAATCGCCTCATTGAGCTGGGCAACGGAGGAGGGCGGCCCGCCGGAAAAAGCCGGCGGCCCCTGCCCTTTCCCACCCCGCAGGCGGTGCTGGGCATTTCCCCCCAGTTGCTGCGCGAGAATCAGTTTTCCCGGCAGAAAACGGACTACCTGGCCATCGTGGCGCGGGCCTGCCTGGAAGGGCCTCTGCGCGATCTCTCCCTGGACTCCGTTTCCGTGGAGGAGGCGGAGGCCCGGCTGCTCGGTGTGAAGGGCATCGGGCGCTGGACGATGGCCTACGGCCTGATGCGGCATCTGGGCCATGTGGACGCGCTGCCCGTGGGGGATGCGGGGCTGCGCGCGGCCCTGCGCGTACAGTTCGGGCTGTCCGAACCGCCGGACGTGGACGAGCAGGAACGGCTGATGGAGCCCTTCCGCCCTTACCGCGGCCTGGCCACCTATTACCTGTGGCGAAGTAAATCGGCCTCAATACAAGAATAACTGGGCATTATCGGGAGGGGCGTAATATGCCGGATATAAAAATATCAATTGCACTCTGTTGGATCTTGCCGTTTCTGCTTCTTCCATATTCCATTTATTCACAAACCAAAAATGCATTTGAAACAGCAACAACATTTAGATGTGAATTTCCAGATGGGATTACGTCTAATTGGGATAATGGGAAATTGAGCCTGAACAAAGCCAGGATGAGAAGTAATGTGGTTTTTATTTCAAAAATAAACAAGCAAGTGCATTCCGCCGTAATGACTGGAAATATCGGAAAGGGACCTGTTTCATTAGTAATTGGTAATAAAGTCATTCACTTTACAGAGGTTACCCCAACGGGTGATTTCACTGTCATGACTCTTTTTAATAAACCACTATCGCATTTTGATTTTCCCGCCGTTTGGTCCCGCCACGTTATGAAATTTGGTGCTCCTGTTGTCAGCCAATATTATGGGAAATGCAGGAGAATGGATTAATTCCGATTGCAATAGGGGGCATTTCTCCCCAGCTACTGCGCAAGCAGCAGTTTTCCCGGCAGAAGACGGCCGGCCTGGCCGTCGTGGCGCGGCCCTGCCTGGAAGGGCCCTTGCGCGATCTCTCCCTGGACATCGTTACCGTGAAGGAGCAGGAACGGCTGATGGAGCCCTTCCGCCTTTACCGCGGCCTGGCCACCTATTTCCTGTGGCGCGCCAAGAGCGGCCGCCAGCCGGACTGGCCCGGAGTTTTCTCGCACTAAATCCGGGGGGACGGCAACGCTGCGAGTCTCGCGTTGCTTCCCCCAGATATTATTTCATACGGTGCTAGTGCCGGATTATGGGCCAGTAGCGCTCGAAGACGAAGTTCGGCGAGTGGCTGCCCACGTGGCAGGATCGGCAGACGGATTCGCCGCTGCGCGCGGAGCGGCCCGCGCCGCGGCGGGGGTCCAGGCCGGGGCGATTGGCCTTGGGATTGAGGGCATGGGCGCGGGCCGGGCCGTGGCAATTCTCGCACTGCACCCCCGCCAAGTGTGGCGTGAGGCCCATGCTCAGGAATCCCCCGGAGTTCAGTCCCGCCACGTGACAGGCCAGGCATTCCGGATCGAACGCTTTGCCCACCCGCTCCAGGGTCTGCACCGCGTTGGCATGACGGCTGGCCCGCCACAGCTGATGGGGCTTGGCATGACAGGCCAGGCAAGCCTGGGCGCCCAGGTAGGGAGACTCGGCCTTGCGCTTCTCCATGGTTTCCAGGCGCGCGAAAAACAACGCCTTCACCGCCTCGTCATACGCAGCGAAAGGCTGCCTGGCGTCCGCATGATCGGGCCAGGCATCGGTGAGCCAGTCCACCGTGGCGGCCCCGCCATCGAGCGCAATTCGCAGGAAGCCCTGGCCCTTGGTGGGCACCTGGGGCACGCGATTGGCCGCAACCACCCGCTCCACGATCTGGTTCATCTCGTCGCTGTGGGGATTGCCCGCGATGATATGCCGGAACAGCCCCGAGGATAGCAGGGTGGCCAGCTCCTCGTCGTTGCCCCGGAACAGCAGCACGGCCAGCTCATGGCCCAGAAGCCGTTGCCGCTCCCGCCAGCGCTCCAGCAGGGCCGCACTTAAGGGCAGCAACCGCAAGCGCTGCTGGGAACCCTGATAGACCAGCGTGGGGGAAAGATAGCCGAAGATGCCGATGCGTCTGCCCCCGCGTGTTACGGTGCGCTCCCGCGTGAAGTCCTTGCCAGTCTCCTCATTGCTGAGCAGGTAGGGCAGCCTGTTGTCGAGCGCCTCCACTCCCAGGGCCAACTCATTGGGGCCGGGCAGGATCGCCTGCGGCGGAAAGCGCAGCAACAGGTCTTGAATAAGGCGGATCTTCAGCTTGCCCTGGGCCGATGGGGGTGGAAAGTTGTTGCCCAGATCCAGCAGCAGGGGCGCTTGCTCCGGGTCTTGCGGATCGTTGGCAAGATGGCTGGCCAGATAGCTGAGCCGCCGCGGCAGGCCCCCCTGCTGGCCTTCGGGGCTGCACCCGCAGGGTTTGATCTCTCCGCGCAGGTCTCCCGCGGCAAGCAGCAGCGGCTGCGCGGTGGACGCCGCTGGCGTGGTGGCGGGGCTCAGCAGCAGAGCGAGGGTGCAGACCGTCAGCAGCCCGCCCAGGCTAGGCCGCCCCTGGCGGTGGCGCCGGGCCGGCGGGGACGCATCTCCGGGGATATTATTCATGGGGCCAAACTCGTCTCGCTAAGATTCATAAGCGTTGCGGGAGCGTGCGCCGCCCCGCCCGCTTGCTGGCACGGGCGGCGGTCCTATGCTGGGCCAAATCTGACATGCTCCGCTCGCGCCATGCTGTATTAATATAGTGCAGTAATTTGGTGCAATATTCTGGCATCTGGATGGGAAAAGTTCACGATTTTTCCCGCGCGCCGGCCCGCCCGTGGCTGGAGTGAGGGCAAGGCGGCGCGGTTGGAATTTCAAGGGGCGTTTCGGTATCATGCTCGGGGTGTCCGGGCCCACGGCGGCGGGGACAAGGCCCGGCATGAGGTTCTCAATTCACGGGTGGCAATATGTCGGAAGGGGAAAGCAACACGCTGTCCATCGAAATTCAGCATCTCCCGATGCTGGTGGTGGAGAGCAATCCCGCACTCCAGAAGGCTATCGTCAACGCCCTCGGCGGCGCCGGAGTAAAGCATTGCCAGGCGGCATCCAACGGTGCGGAGGCATGGCAGGTCTGGAAAAACGCCTCCGGCCTGGGCCTGGTGATTGCCAGTTGGAGCCTGCCGGAAATGGCCGGCATGGAACTGCTGAAGCGCCTGCGCGGGGACAAGGATTCCCGCCTGCAGCCGGCGTTCGTCATGATGACCAGCGAGGCGACGCCGGATGCGCTCATGCAAGCGATGCAGGCGGGGGCTGATTGCTTCGTGGTGAAGCCCTTTCCCATGGGCGATCTCGTCTCCCTGGTGACCGAAGCGGTGGCCCACCGCAAGCAGGTTGCCGGACAGGACGTGTTTACGGAAAGCCTGCTGGAAGCAAAGGAGCTGGAAGCCAGCGTCCGGGTGCAACTGCTCTACGACCGGAGCAGCGAGCTGGTGGAATGCGACAGTCTGTCCGGCACGAAATGCTGCGTGCTGACCCCGCACAACTTCGGTCTGGGGTCGAATATTAGTCTGCGATTTGGACGAAGGGGTGTGGAGCCGGCGCAGTACTATCAGAATCTGAAAGGCATCGTGACCAAGATGGAGCGCGTGTCCGGCCAGCCCGGAATGTACCGGGTGCATGTGCAGTTCAGCGCACCGGCGCAGGACGAACACGGGGTAAAGGAACTGCTGCTCTCCGGTGGAGGCGCATGATCACTGCCCTGCCCAGCGCCGCGCGGCCCGCCGCGCCCCTGCCGTGGGCGGTTTGGCTGGGGGTGCTGTGCGGAGTTGTGGCGGCGGGTGGCGCATGTGGCAGACAGACTCCGCCCCGGCCCGTATCCGAGGTGCTGCCGAGGCCGGAGGGGCTGGTGGCCTGGCAGCGGGAAGGGCGGGTGCTGGTGGCCTGGCCCATGCCTTCCGCCCAGACGGCGCAACGCCTGGGAGGGGTGGAAGGCTTCGTGCTGCTGATCGAAAGGCTGCCCCGGGACTGCCCCTCCTGCACGCCGCAAGAGGAGCGGGAGGTGGATTTGCCCGCTGGAAAGGGGGCGTCCCCGCCGCTGCGGGTGGAGGAGGGCCGGGCCTATTATCAGTTTCCGCTGCCCGCCGGGACCGCCCTGTGGCGTTTGCGGGTGGTAACGGAGTACGGCGCCGGTGGCACCATGCCCTCGCGCGCCGTCAGCCTGGAAACGCCCGCGGAGGTGCCCGCCCAGGCGCTGGCCTGGGAGAATGTTTCCGGCGGGAAGGAGGCGCCTCCGTCCCTGCGGCTGTTCTGGCGCCCGCGCAGGGAAGGCATATTCCGTGTGATCACCAAGCAAGGGGCGCAGTTGGAGCAGGCACGATACTTCCGGGCCAATCTGTACCGGCGCAGACCCGGCCAGCCCTGGCCTTCGCGCCCCCTCAACGTTCAGCCGCTGGAAACCGGCCAGCAAATCCTGCCGCTGCCGCGGGAGGGTGCGCTGGAGTTTACGCTGCGGCTGGTGGACCGGTTCGGCAACGAGGGTGCGGCCTCGCCGCCGGTGCTGATCGCCCCTGCTTCCGGTAAGCAATGATGCGGCGCTTCAGATTGATTTTCGCGTTGGCTGCCCTGGCTCTGGGCAGCGCCGCCTGTTCGCCCTCCCTGCCCAGCGAGAGCCGGATCGCCACGGCGTCCCCGCGGGAGTTGGCGGGGCTGCGCGGCGAGCTGGCGGCGGTGCTGAAGGACGATGCGCGCGATGCGCAGGCGCAGTTCCTGATGGCCAGAGTGCTGCTGCGCGCCGGGGAGGCGGATGCGGCGGAGGTGCACGCCGTGCAGGCAGCGCGGGCGCTGCCCTTCGACGGGGTGGTAATGAACCTGCTGGGGGAAATCCAACTGGCCCAGGGCAGGCGCTTCCGGGCACTCGCGGCATTTTCCCAGGCCATCTCCTTCGAGCGTGACCTGATTGCCGCCTACGTCAATCTGGCCAATACCCATCACGCCCTGGAGCAGGGGCCGCAGGCCGTGCAGGTGTTGCGCGACGCAATCGTGCGGGCGCCAAATTACTACCCGGCCCGTTACCACCTGGCCCGCATTCTCCATGAAACCCGGCGTCACGGGGAGGCCGCGCGGGAGGTGACCGCGGCGCGCCGCATGCGGCCCGGAGCGATGGAGGCGCTGCTGCTGGAAATTCGCATCAAAAATGCGCAGGGGCATCTTTCCGTGGCCAGACTGATTGTGGAGGAGGCGCTGCTCGAGCACCCGGCGTCGCGTGTTCTTCAGGGCGAGTTGCTCGACATTCTGCATCAGCGCCAGGACGGGCCAGCC
>JAPUIH010000293.1 GCA_027297205.1 SAR324 cluster bacterium
TGTGTTGCTGGGGACCGCCCAGGCAGGGAAGGGAGCGGCGGGCCACAGCGATGGTGACGCACACGATAAATCATCTGGCGCCGCCGCCCGTCAGGATGCGGCTCCCGACGCCCATGCCGCCGGGGAGATCATGACGCCTCATGGCGACGCACGGCATATGAAGGACATGGCGAAATTACGCAGGGCCATGGCGGCCAATTTCGCCGGTCTGATGGGCATGATGACGGGATTAATCTATGAACGCAGTGAAGCCGTGGCGGTTGGTGCGCGCCCACGGCCAAAATGATGTCTCCCTGCTGGGATGGGTGGAAGGAGGGAAGTCCGCCCTGAGATGGGCGGAAGGAGGGATGTCCGCATGCCGGCGATGAGGCGCGCAATGCGCCATACTCCTGAATCGGTCCCGGCCCACATTCCGCGTGACGCCGCGCATCGACAGGACAGGGTGCCGGATTTGATGATATAGCTTCCTGGAACCGCAATTCCGAGGAAGCTGCCATGACCGCGGGCTGGGACCCCAAGCAGTATCTCACCTTCGACAATCACCGTCTGCGCCCCGCGCTGGAACTGCTGCTGCGCATCCCTCACGACGCTCCGGCGCAAGTGGTGGATTTGGGCTGCGGGCCGGGCAACGTGACGCCTTATCTGCGGGAGCGCTGGCCCGGGGCGGTGATCACCGGCGTAGACAATTCCGGGGAGATGCTCACCACCGCGAGGAAAAGTGGGGTGGATGCCACCTGGTGCGAGGCGGACCTGGTCACCTGGACGCCCGAGGCGCCCGTGGATGTGATGTATACCAACGCGGCCTTGCAATGGGCGGAAGATCATGAGGCTCTGTTTCCGCGCCTGATGAGCATGCTCGCACCGGGGGGGGTGCTGGCGGTGCAGATGCCGCGCAACTTCGGTCAGCCTTCCCACACAACCATGAAGGTTGCAGCCGCTCAAGGGCCCTGGGCTGCAAAGCTGGCCCGGGTGGAGCGGCGTGCGCCTGTGGCGGAACCCGATTTTTACTACGGTCTGCTGGCCCCGTTGAGCGAAAAGCTGGATATCTGGGAAACACGCTACGTGCAAGTGTTGACCGGGGAAAACCCGGTGGCCGAATATACCAAGGGCTCCTGGCTCAAACCTATGCTGGACGCCCTTGAGGAGCCGGAACGGAGCGGCTTCGAGGCGGCATACCGCAAGCTGGTGCTTGCAGCCTACCCGCCCCGCGAGGACGGCACCACCCTCTTTCCGTTTACCCGCCTGTTCATGGTGGCCGTCAACTAGCCCCTGGGCACAGCCGGGAGGAGTACCCAGCCATGGAACGGATCAGCATAGTGCAAGGGGATATCACCGGGCAGCAGGTGCAGGCCATCGTCAATGCCGCCAACGAGAGCCTGCTCGGCGGCGGGGGCGTGGACGGTGCCATCCACCGCACGGCCGGGCCGGAGCTCTTGGCCGAGTGCCGTACCCTGGGGGGATGCCCGACCGGCGAGGCCAGGATCACCAAGGGCTATCATCTGCCCGCCCCTTGGGTTATCCACACCGTGGGGCCGGTCTGGCACGGCGGCGGCAGGGGAGAGGACGAGGTGCTGGCGAGTTGTTACCAGAGCGTGTATGCGTTGCTGGAACAGCACGGCATTGTCACCGTGGCATTTCCGGCCATCAGCACGGGTGTATACCGCTTTCCCCTAGAGCGCGCCGCGGGAATCGCCGTCTCCGAGACCCGGCGCTTCCTGGGCCGCAACCAATCCGTGCAGGAAATCCGCTTCGTCTGCTTCGATGCGGGAAACGAAGCGGCTTATCGGCAGGCGCTATCCGGGACGCTGATTTAACTTATACCGTTTCCGGGACATTTGTTCGTGACAGTCGTTCTTTATGTTATAGTCAGGTATCGCTGATATTCTACGAAAACAGCAGAAACCGGCTGCTATGGATGTGATAAACGAGAGCGCCCGGCATAACGCGCCCAAGCGGCATGTCTGCGCCAAATGATAGGAGGAAGAGTAAGATGACGCAGTACCACCTGAAGGTAAACAGGACCCAATTGGAAGTGGGATGGAGCGCGAAGCTGATTGCGCAGTTCGAGCCGGTTGCGAACTGTGGGCAGGAGAGTTTCTGGGTACGGGTGGATTCCATCACCGAAAACGGCGGCGGTATGAAATACCTGGGACTGGTGGAGGATTATCTCACCTACACCAGCGCCCATGGCCTGACGATGGGATTCGCGATCGAATTCAGTCCAGAAAATGTCTGCGAAACCCGCGCGCCGGGCGAGGCCCGTCCCACCTAATAGCTGCCCGCCCGGCGCGCGCCGGAGACTCGTCCCGGTGTGCCCTGAGCAGCTATTGCGGGCTAAAATCCCATCGATCTTCCCACAATTTCCTTCATGATTTCCGTGGTGCCGGCATAGATGGTGGCCACGCGGCTGTCCAGGTAGGCACGGGCGATGGGGTATTCCATCATGTAGCCGTAGCCCCCATGCAGTTGCAGGCAGGTGTCCACCACCCGCTTTTGCAACTCCGAGCACCACCACTTGGCCATGGCCGCTTCCTCCACGGTCAGTTGACCCTGGTTGTGTTCGGCGATGCAGCGGTCCACGAATACGCCGGCGATGGTGATTTCCGTTTTCATCTCGGCCAACTTGAAGCGGTTCACCTGAAATTTGCCAATGGGCCTGCCGAAGGCCTCGCGCTCCTGGCAGTACTTGACCGTCCATCCCAGTGCCGTTTCGGCCATGGCCACAGAATGCACCGCCACGCTCAAGCGTTCCTGGGGCAGGTTTTCCATCAGGTAGTAGAAGCCGCGCCCCTCTTCACCCAAGAGATTCTCCTTGGGCACCTTCACCTCGTTGAAGAACAGCTCGGCGGTGTCCTGGGCCTTCAGGCCGATTTTTTCCAGGTTGCGCCCGCGCTCATAGCCCTCCATGCCCCGCTCCACCATGATCAGGCTCACCCCGCGGTGCCCGTCGGCGGGGTTGGTCTTGGCCACCACGATCACCAGGTCGTTGAGGATGCCGTTGGTGATGAATGTCTTCTGGCCGTTGACGAGGTAGTGATCGCCCTTGTCCACCGCCGTAGTGCGCACCCCAGCCAGATCGCTGCCCGTGCCGGGCTCGGTCATGGCAATGGCGGTGATGATCTCTCCGGAGACCACCTTGGGCATGATGCGCCGGCGCTGCTCGTCGT
>JAPUIH010000294.1 GCA_027297205.1 SAR324 cluster bacterium
CCCTCTTTCCTGCTCCAGAACGGCCTCCACCCGGCGCACGGCCACGCCCCCTTTGGATTCCGTGTCGCGAACGATCATTTCGATGGGCCGGCCCAGCACCTTGCCCCCGTTGTGCTCGATGGCCAGCTTCGCGCCCCTGGCCATCAGGTACCCAGCCTTGCCCAGGGCTCCCGCATCGGGCAGGGGGAAGAGCAGTTTCACCGGCTCGACGGCGCTTGCGCTTTCCTGCCACACAGGGCCCAGACCCAGGCCCAGGGCGAGCGCGGCGATAGCGGTGATTGATTTTCCAAATGTGACCAAGGTATTCATGGCACCCCCTCCTCGCAATGACTTGTAAGAGTACACAACCGGTTACGACAAGGCAGTATCCCTGTCGATTTTGCCCGGGCGGCGGATATCGGAGCCGCCGGAGCCGGCTCGGATCGGCTCCCGCAAACAATCTCCGGGACTTTGCGTGTGCCCATTACTAGGTTTGTGTGCAGAAGGCTGTCAAGTAAAATCAGAGATGCGGGTGCAGCCGGTCCGCCGATGATCAATGATTTACTTTGCCGCGGGCATTGCGTAATAAGTAAGAATCCCGTCAGATCGATTCGAAACTCATTCCGTGCGGCGTTCCGCGCGATGGCGGCCCGCAGTGGTTACCTGCGCGAAGGAGACATTATGGATTCCAAACTGGAAGCGGCGGCAAAAATTTATGACGAGAGGGGATTCGCCAAGCGTTCCGGCTACGGAAAGCATCCCGCTCTGCTGATTATCGACATGACCAAGGGGTTTACGGACCCGGCCTCCCCCATGGGGAGCGAGGTCAGCTCCCAGATCGAAGCAATCCAGGTGTTGCTGAAGGAGTTCCGCGTGCAGGGCCTCCCGATTTTCTACACTATTAATCTCTATGACCCGGACGATCCGGGGGGGCGGCTGTTTGTGGCCAAGATTCCGGCCATCGAAATGCTCGCACCG
This sequence comes from SAR324 cluster bacterium, assembly GCA_027297205.1. Classification (GTDB taxonomy): domain Bacteria; phylum SAR324; class SAR324; order SAR324; family JACQKK01; genus JAPUIH01. The sequence continues at coordinate 958 of JAPUIH010000294.1, forward strand.
GGTACCGAAGCCGTGGAGGTGGACGAGCGGATCGCGCCGCTTGCGGGGGAACGCGTGCTGGAAAAGAAAGTGCCCAGTGCGTTCATCGGCACCGGGCTGGAAGATGAGCTCAAGCAGCTTGGGGTGGACACCATTTTTATCACGGGAGTCAGCACGAGCGCCTGCGTGCGTGCATCCACCATCGATTCCATGTCTCACGGCTATCACCCCATCGTAATCCGGGACGCCGTGGGAGACCGCGCCGCTGGCCCGCACGAGAACAATCTTTTCGATATCGATGCCAAGTTCGGGGATGTGGTTTCCCTGAAGGAATCGATGGACTATCTGGCCACGCTGGCCACCGCATGAGCGGGCTGGCCTCCAACTTCAGCCTGGACGTGACGTTCCAGGTGAAATGGTACACTTGGCCTCGTCGCTGGCATTTCCCACCTTTACGGGAGTCATCGCCGGCCTTCACCTCGTCAAACGTGAAGTCTCCCACTGTGGTGATTTCCACCCGCAGCCCCAATGCCTTTAGTGCGGCCAAGTGTTCGTCCCGGGCGGTAAAGGTCACGTCCACGCGGTTGCAGGCCAACCGCCCGCCGTACCCTCCCGACACCTCCTGCGCCCATGATGGCAAATTTCATCCGTTCTTCCCCATCAGCCGGGAATAGCCCACCACATCCGCGCATAGGATCGCGGTCAGCTTGCGCTGGGTGCTCTTCTTGCCCTTGCTGGACTTGGATGCCATGGCGGAGCCCCTCCCTTACGCCATTAATGTCGTGAAGGCGTCACGTTATCATATTGGGGCTGAGGGAACCTGAACGCGAACTAGACTACGGAGCATTTGGAAACTCTGAACAATGTAGTGGCCAGTGCTGTTGCGAATGGGCCGGTGGGAGCCGTTCACTTAAACGCTCGTTTTGGTTGACGGCAGCCTCCAGGACCATCACGTCCTCTCTATATGAGAAGGGGTAAAATGCCGCCGTTCCCGCGCTGGTTATCCGCGTGTATTTTCCCGAGCTTGCACGACTGCCTTTCCACGCTGGCCTGCGGATTCTTTCCCGTGCGCGCCGCGCGGTTATTATAGGGGCCGACATGTGGACAGCGGTTGGGGTAGGGTGGGGGGTACGTATGGCAATAGGACATCCAGACAGTGCGAATAATCTCACGGAGACGTCATCGCCCAGTGCGCGCTTGTTCAGTGGGGGCTGACCGATCTTAAATAGAGGATTGAGCGATGCACAGCAAGAAGGCCGCCGTAACCCGGCTTGGAATATCTATTGCCATTTTCATTTGCCTGTCAATTTCAGGTTTGCCGGCAGCCGATACGATGAACCCCATCAAAATCGAGGAGTGGGAAGTCCCGTATGGCGGGCGGGCGCGCGATCCGTTTGCGGTCAGTGAAGACGAGATCTGGTTCGTTGGGCAGAGCGGAAACTATTTGGCGCGATTCACCCCCTCTACTGGGACGTTCTTCAAGCGCGACCTGCCGGATTCACCCGGTCCACACAATCTGATCGTGGACTCGGATGGAATCGTTTGGTATGCGGGCAATCGCAAAGGGTATATTGGGCGCTACAATCCCGCTTCGGGTAAAATCGAGACCATCGAAATGCCCGACTCGGGCGCGCGGGACCCCCATACGCTGGTGTTCGACGAGGGTGAAAGGCACATCTGGTTCACCGTCCGGGGGGGAAATTTCGTTGGCCGGCTGAATATCGCCGGCCGAACCGTTGATCTTATCGAGGTGCCGACTTCCTGGGCGTCGCCTTATGGCATCAAAATGGCCCCAGACGGCACACCATGGATCGTGTTGCTCGGCACGAATAAGCTGGCCTCGGTCGATCCGGGAACCCTCAAGCTCACCGAGTACGTGATCCCTGCTGGGGATGCCCGGCCGCGCCGTCTCGAGGTCACTCGCGACGGGAGGATCTGGTACGCCGACTACCGGCGAGGCTACCTGGGCCGCTACGATCCCAAGGCCAGGTCGTTCCGGGAATGGGCGCTCCCGTCAGGGGAGCGATCACGGCCCTACGGGATGGCATTAGATGAACATGGCCGGATCTGGGTGGTTGAAACCGGAGTCTCTCCCAACTTTTTCGTCGGGTTCGATACCCGTACCGAGCGGGTGTTCTCGGTGACACCAATTCCCTCCGGGGCCGGAGCCGTCCGCCACATGGACTACCATGCAGGGTCCGGCGCGGTTTGGTTCGGAACGGATCGCAACACCCTAGGCCGTGCCCTGGTCAAGCGCGAGTAGGCCGATGCGCGCTGGCGGTGTGAGGTGGATTATCGTGAGATCACGCCGTTTCGGGGTTGGTTTGTACAACGACCATCCTTGGGCGACGACGGCAGAGCGGCAAATTGCCGATTCTCCCGCCGCCGCGCCCAAGGCATTAACGCGCCTCGCGGCTGCACCCCGCTGATAGGTTCTAAAGAAGATGCGCGAGAGACTCACTGTCTAGCGGCCCTCTTTACCCTGCGGAAAACTTCTCGCGGTTCTTCCCTGCGCAGCGTGACTATCTCTCCGCGCTCGCCAGTGGGGTACTTATCCACGGGCGCGCATGATTATCCGCGGGGGGTACAGGTGGACACGGGTGGGGTACGGGAGAGGGGTGCGTGTCTATCGCCCACGCGCGACAGGCTATTTTCCAAAATTATTTTTCGGTTTTACTAGAATACGATGAGACGGCGGGGGATTTGGTGGGATAGTCAAATCTCGTGGAAATTTTTGAGGCGAATTATGACAAGCGACGGCAACACGCCTCAAAGACCCAAAACGAAAATCTGACGGCTTTTCTCGCCCGACCCTTCGTCATGGTATTCGTGAATGGGAGAAGTGTGACTGACGAAGCCGGAACGAACTGGAGGGGCCGGTTTGTACCAGTCTTGTGCCAAACCTTTGCCCAAAACAGGGGTTTGTGCCACTCCGCGCCAATAAAAAAGGGACTCACGGAAAACCGTAAGTCCCTGAAATACAAGCGGGGTCGACGGGACTCGAACCCGCGGCCTCCGGCGTGACAGGCCGGCGTTATAACCAGCTTAACTACGACCCCATTTGAGGATTCTACCGTTCCCGGACCATTTGGGAAAGGGTGGAATGCTCCCCGTTGCATTACCCCATCCCCGCGCGGCCTGTCAATTTGCATTGCACAGATTGCATTGCGCAGGCAATTTACTTCGCGCGGGAGCCGGGTGGAAGCTAATGCTGATTCTCCCCCACCCACATTCCTGCAATTTCCCGCCAAGGCGCGCCAGTTGCGTGTCAGTCACCGCCAGGGGACTGCGGAGCGCCGCGGGAGGCGGTATAATGGGAAGAAACCTGCACCGCCCGGCTGATTGGCTGAGGGCGCCAGCGTACCGCCTTTCTGTTCGTGGACGAGACGCTCTCCGCCGATGGGCCGCCACGGCGGGGCCGGTCAGGGCGGAGCCCCCAAGGGCAGGGCCGGGCCAGCCATGGCGGATTCTGTCCACTTTCCACCAAATCAATGGCCGTTTTTCCGAAACAAAGCCATTTACATTCGTTATTTCAATAGCTTGAAAATTAAATGAGGTCCTACGGCGCCCATAAACCGGTCTTTTTCGCCTATAATCATGCGTTTTCGCACAAGAAGTGAAAACGCGGATGTGATTTCCATGCCTTAGAATGCAACCCCCAAATTCGGCGCAGGGAGCGCGCTCCCTGCCGGGGGTCTGGGGGCAGCGCCCCTGGAAATACGGGGGTGCGGGGGCAAAGCACCCGCGAATCTTAGTGACGTCTTTAAAAAAACTTAAGCACTAGTCCAGGGTCACGAAGATTGAGTGGCGCGGCTCGTCGTTAAGGGCACGGCTGATATGCCCCTGGCCTTCCGTATCCTCGGCCAGCAGGACATCCCCGGCCCGCAGGATGCGCTTGCTGCCGTCGCCGACTTCTATTTCCACGCCGCCCACAAGATTGATCACGTACTGGCGGCGGGGGGCGTTGTGGAAGTCCAGGTTGTAGTCGCCGCCGGTCTGGCGGAAGACGATGCCCGTGGCCTTTTCCAATGCGGATTTCTTGCCGGTGGCATCCACGATGGGATAGCTGGTCTCGATGTCCTCGAAGTGGGATTGGCCGTCGTCTCCCGTATACACACGCACGATCTTCATAAATCTCCTTTGCACGCCGCGATTGCTTGCGATGCCACGCGGGGGACGCGTTACAGGGCAAGGCGGTGGCCGTTTTCGCGCAGCCAGCGCCTGCGCTCCCGGTAATCGGGAAGCACCCCTTCCACCAGCGCCCAGAAGCGGGGGGAATGGTTGAGCACGATCAGGTGACACAACTCGTGCACCACCACATAGTCCAAAACGTCCGGGGGCGCCAGCACCAGTTGCCAGTTGAAATTGAGCGCGCCCTTGGCCGAGCAGCTACCCCAGCGCCGCTTCTGCTGCTTCACGCGCACCCGCAGGGGCGTCACGCCCAGCAGCCCCTTGAAGTGGCCCACCCGCTCGAGAATCAAGGCCGTGGCCTGCTCCCGGTACCAGTCCAGCATGCGCTCCCGCACCCGCCCGCCGAATGCAGCGCCGTCTCCGTCCAGGGGCAGCCCCAGCACGAAACGCCCCTGCTCCAGCCGCACCTGCTCCCTTCCGCCGTCCAGCACGAAGTGCAGGGGATAGCGCGCGCCCAGGAAGGGCAGCAGCGCCCCCAGCTCCCAGCGCAGGGCCCGGCGCCGGGCCCGTTCCTGCTCGAAGCGCGCGCGGTGCTTGAGAATCCACGCCGCCTTTTCGCGCAGAAAGGCCTCCACCCGCCGGCGGGAGTAACGGCTGGGGGTATGCACGACCACCCCGTTCTCGGGATGAACCGTCACGGCCACCGTGCGGCGGCGCGGGCTTTGTTTCCATTGATAGGGAAGCAGGTGCTCCCCCAGAGTGACTTGGGCTTCCATGCCGCCAGGTGTGGGCTGTGGCCGGGGCGCGCTCCCTATGCGGCAAACGCCCCTTTTGACTGCGCCGCCGGGCGGGCCTTCCCTGGCTCCCCGCGGCGCTGCATGGATTCAGGTATGGCATTTCCGGCCCGCAATGAAAAGCGGGCGGCCAGCGCCCCGCCGCCCGATGCAAGGCAGCCCGGCCCTAATCTATGCAAAGCGGAGCTATTCGTATACAAACCCCACTGAGCCGCCGGCAGGCTGATACCGAGCCGCAGGCGAATTAGTAGGTGGGGCCGGCCGTTGGCGTAGTGGAAGGTGGAGATCAACACTATCTGGAAAGCACCATGTCTTTTGACGTAATTGGAATGGGAAATCCCCTGATCGATCTGCTGGCCCAGGTACCCGACGAGTTCCTGGAGCAAATGCACTTGGAAAAGGACAAGATGTATCTGGTCGATACGGAACGCCACGAGGCATTGCTGAAGGCCCTGCGGGGAAGGAATATCGTTCCGGAAGCGGCGGGCTCCTGCGCCAACACCATGGTCGGCATCGCGCAATTGGGCGGCAAGGCGGCCTATTGCGGAAAGGTGGGGGCGGACCAGTATGGCCAGGTCTACATCGAAAAGCTTGAGGCCGCCGGCGTGCGCTCGTTCATCCAGGCCGGCCAGGAACAGCTCACGGGCAGCACGGTGATTCTGGTCACCCCCGATGCCGCGCGCACCATGAACACCTTTCTCGGCG
>JAPUIH010000295.1 GCA_027297205.1 SAR324 cluster bacterium
GTGGCCCTGGTTCCTCCCGATCATACAGGCTGGTCATTATTTTGCATCCCTACCGTTGCCCGGAGAGATTGTTTGCCTGCCAGGATGGCGGGAGCCGGGCAATCTTCATTCACAAGCATGGAAGCGGAATTTCATGAAGAAACTGGCTCACCTGGGCCTGCTGCTGATCGCAACGGCCCTGCTCACTTCGGCCTGTGTGTCCAAGCGCGACATTGCCCTGCGCAGATATGGACCCCAGCCCGCCCGGGACAATAAGCCGTCCCTGTGGCTTTCCGACCATCCCAAGGTGCGCGAATTCCGCGCGCATTACATGCGCACGAAGACGGTGCAGCAAGCCCTGCAACGCGCGCGGCGCTACCTGCCCACGATCGTGAAGGAATTCCGGCGGCGCAATCTGCCCACCGAGCTGGCCTATCTGCCCATGCTGGAGTCCCTGTTCCGCAACCGGGCCAACTCCGGCCACGCCAAGGGGATGTGGCAGTTCACACCCCAGACCGCTAGGGAAATGGGCCTGCGGGTGGGCTTTATGGTGGACGAACGGCTCAACTGGCGCAAAGCCACCCGCGCCGCCGCCGATTACCTGAACCGCATGGGTGCGCGCTTCAACTACAATTGGGCGCTCGCCCTGGCGGCCTACAACGGCGGGCCGAACTATTTGGATCAGGAGATGCGGCGTCAGCACGAATGGAACTTCTGGCGCTTGCGCCTGCGTACCGAAACGGCGGAGTACGTGCCCCGCTTTATCGCCATGCTGCAGGTGGCCAGGGAGAAATATCCCCATATGCTGGTGGCCCTGCGCTAGGCGCGCAGCACCCCCCTCCCCGCCGGCAGCGGTCTTGCGATTTGCCCTTGCACCCTGCCAGGGATTCTGGGTAGATGACGGGGTATCCCGCGCATCAACCCCAACCGCAGGTGGACGCAACCGGTGGCAGGCGACTCCCTCAAGGACCAGGCGGCGAGCCTGAAATCCAATCTCGCGCCCGCACGCAAGGACAAGCGCAAGGCGGAGCAGCCGCGGCCCTTGGAGATCGTCACCGATTTCACCATGCATGCCGAAGGCTCCGTGCTGGTCAAATCCGGCAAAACCCATATCATCTGCACGGCCTCCGTGGAAGACCGTCCCCCGCCCTTCCTGCGCGGAACGGGCAAGGGTTGGGTTACCGCCGAATACGGCATGCTGCCCCGGGCCACCAACCGCCGCAATATCCGCGAAGCCTCCGCCGGAAAACCCAGCGGGCGCACTTCGGAAATTCAACGCCTGATCGGACGCTCCCTGCGCTCCGTGACGGACCTGGAAGTGTTGGGAGAGCACACCATCTGGCTGGACTGCGACGTAATCCAGGCCGACGGCGGCACCCGCACCGCCGCCATCACCGGCGGATTCGTGGCCCTGGTGCTGGCCCTGCGCGAGCTGAAAAACACCCACAAGTTCGCCCGCCCCCCGGTGCTGCATCACGTGGCCGCGGTGAGCGTGGGGCTGCTGGGCGGGGAAGCTTACCTGGATCTGGACTACGACGAGGATTCCGCGGCCGACGTGGACCTCAACGTGGTGATGACCAGCGACCTGGAATTCGTGGAAATCCAGGGCACGGCCGAAGAGCGGCCCTTTTCCCGCGCGCAGCTTGACCGCATGCTGGAACTGGCCGAAGGGGGTATCACCCAGCGCATCGAGGTACAGCGCCAAGCCCTGGGCGGGCGGTTGATCTGAGCGGCAGCCGCAAGCCAGGCATCCCGCCCCCGCATCCACCACCGCACGGAACGGCCTGGGCGGCTCTATCTCCCACGGTTCCAATCGTGTAGTCTGGCCTTCCGCGGATGTTGCCCAATGTTGCAAGTGCGGATCGCCTAAATACAAAGTCTCAGTGACTGAAATTAAAAACGGGGTGTAGCGCAGCCAGGCAGCGCACCTGCTTTGGGAGCAGGGGGTCGGAGGTTCGAATCCTCTCACCCCGATTTCATTTCAATAACTTAGCCCTCCTTATGAGGGCTTTTCTTTTTGGCGAGCACCCTGTTGTCGGCTCACTTGTGGCGAGGATTTGGCGAGCAAGAGTAGCCTTTTACTAGGGCGGCACCGCAAGCAATCAGAACAAAAAGGGGAATGCATGAGCGATGGTAAATCGATGACGGTGCAAGACCTGAAGGCGTTTCTGGATGCTTTCAACCGCCACGACGCGGACACGATTGCGGAGTCTTTTACGGAAGACGGAGCATTTGAGACAGTGCGGGAAAACAAACGCGTTACCGGCAAGGCGGAGTTGCGGGAATACTTCGCGAAGATGTTCGAGAAAATCCAAGATGTGCACTTTGGAGGGGACGCGCACTTCGTGGATGGAGACCGCGGCCTGTCGGAATGGAGGATGACCGGCACCGAGGCCTCGGGAGAGCGCCTGGACATGCGGGGCTGCGACGTGTTTACCTTCCGGGAAGGTAAAATTTTGAAGAAAGATTCCTATCTCAAGCAGACTTAAGGCGGTTGTACCCCACCATATCGGTGAAAAAATCGCCGTGAGTTTTCGATGGACATCTAACGAGGCCACGGCGATGTCCCCCTTATATGCCACTAATTGCGAGACGGACTCAACCTGGCAAATTGGAGTGGTGGGACAATTCGGAAATTTCTACACCCTTAAGAAATTCCAGCAGATCTGCGGCAGGTAATTAGGGCGGGTTGGAAAACCGGCCAGACGGGTAGCTTTGCGGGGGGGTTCGATGTCCAACGAACAATCGTCCACTTCAACCTTCATGGGACTGTGCGCGGTCGGCTTCTTCGCCCGTGCGTCATACGCCCTGGCCCGCACCCCGGTGCTGGCCCTGTTTGCGGCCAGTTTGGGTGCGGGGCCGGAAGCGATAGGATTTGCCGTCGCAATATCCACGGTCACGGGCATCTTCTTCAAGATGCCCGCTGGTGTTGTATCGGACGTGATCGGCAGAACCCGCACCCTGTTCATCGGGTTGGCCGTCTTTGCGGCCGTGCCCTTTGCTTACCTCCTTATCGATTCCTATAGCGCCCTGGTGGTGGTTCGGTTCTTCCATGGGTTCGCCACGGCAATCTACGGCCCGGTCGCCATGGCCGTTGTGGTCGGGATGGCGGGGAATCGGCGGGCCGAACTGCTGTCCTGGTATACTTCCATCACCATCGTCGGAAATCTGATCGGCGCGCCCCTGGGTGGTTTTCTGCTGACCGTCCTGTCGGACGGGGGGCGGAATCAGTTGATTCATTTCCACATTATCTATGGCGTGGTGGCGGCCATGGGAATGGCTTCCCTGCTGACCGCTTTGTGGGTGTTCCGTGGCCATGCGGGAACCCCAGCGCCCCAGGCGGGAAAGACCCTCAAGGATTTCCTTGATCAGTTTCGCAAAGGTATTCGGGAAATCCTGCTGGATCGGCGGGTTCTGCTGACCAGCAACATGGAAGGGGTGCAGAATCTTTCCATGGGAGCCCTCGAAGCATTCCTGCCGGTCTACGCCGTGATGGTGGTTGGCCTGACAGCCTTCCAGGCCGGATTGCTGTGGGGGGTGCAAATCGTGGTCACCATCGCGGCAAAACCTGTGATGGGTACGCTTTCGGATCGCTACGGGCGGCACTCCCTGATATTCTGGGGGATGTTTTTGTGCGCCGTTCCCTTTGCGCTGATCCCTTGGTTTCAGAATTTCCTGGCCTTGCTTGTGCTGGCGGCCCTGTTCGGCGTGGGCGAAGCAGTGGTCACCTCATCGGCCGCGGCCCTGGTGGCCGACCTGTGCGATGAAAAACAGTTGGGTTCCGCCATGGGGGCATTCGGCACGATTTACGACGTTGGCCACGCCAGCGGGCCATTGTTGGCGGGGGCGTTGATCGGCTTGTTCGGCGGCCAGGACTTCCGAGTGCCGTTTGCGCTGATCGCCGCCATTCTGGTGGGTTCGGCGTTGGCCTTCCGTTTTGGGTTCGGAAGCGAAAAACATTGATTTCACCATGACTAAACCATCCCAATCCACACAACCGTCCGGCCCCCAATGGATCACCGGCAGCGGTGTGAAAGTCCCCGCGGTCACGGAAGCCCAGATGCGTGAAGTGGATCGCATCGCCGTGGAAGAAACCGGCCCAAACTTGTTTCAGATGATGGAAAATGCGGGACGTAATCTGGCCTTGGCAGCTATCGGGATGCTGGAAGATGATTGGCGGGAAGCGCGGGTCTTGGTGCTGGCAGGTTCGGGGGGCAACGGCGGGGGTGGCATCTGTGCAGCCAGGCACCTGGCCAACCGGAATGTGGACGTCACGGTGTGTCTGGCTGATGCGGAACGCCTGGGGGAAGTCCCATCGTTTCAGTTGAAGGTTTACAAGGAAACGGCCGGGGCCGTAGCGAAATCCGCCCAGCCGGCTTTTAACGGGGCGAATATCATCCTGGATGCCCTGATCGGTTATAGCCTGCGCGGCGCCCCTGGTGGAATCACCGCCGAATTGATCGGTTGGGCAAATGAATGTGAAGCAGCGGTGCTTTCCCTGGATATTCCGTCGGGCGTCGAATCCACCACCGGTGAAACCCCCGGAATCGTTATCCAGCCCAGCGGCACGCTGACCCTTGCCCTGCCCAAGACCGGCCTAAATGAAACCAACGCGGGGGATGTGATCCTGGCGGACATTGGAATCCCAATGGGTGTATACCGCCGGATGGGATTGGATTATGAAAATCCATTCGATAACCGGTTTAGTGTACCAATATCCCCCGTCGTTGGGGGGTAAACGTTGGCAATGACAGTACGGAGCCACGTATTTGACCTCGGGTGTGGTGGTCAACGAATCACAATCATCCCTTTGTTCCGTGACAGGCTGTTGAACCGGTATCATTTGCATTGAACGAATTATAAATGGCAGGGAAATGGCCAACAGCAAGGATTTTGTACAGAAGATGTTGGATGACTTGTCCCCATTAGGGGATGTCACGGCACGGCCGATGTTCGGTGGTCACGGAGTATTCCTGGGCGGCAGAATGTTCGCATTGATTTCAAAGGATGTGATTTACTTCAAGGCGGACGATGAAAATAAGGCTGAATTTGCAGCCGCCGGAATGAAGCCATACGGGAAAATGCCGTATTACCAAACGCCCCCAGCGGCGATGGATGATCCGCGCCGCCTCGAATATTTGGGTGGTGCTGCCGTGGCGGCAGCGGTTCGTGGCGGCAAGAAAAAATCCAAAAAGAACAAGTCTCGAAAATCTTGATGTGCCCAGGCCCCACTATCCAGCCCATGCTTCCCTGATGCGAGCGTAATCGGTCCGGCGGTATTCCCCGCAGGGACGATTGCCTGTTGCCAGGGCAATAGCTGCGCCGGGTTATTGCTCTTGTACGAGCAGCTGGAAGTTTCCCGGCACTCCACTCTGTTCGGAAACCATCATGTAGTATTCCGTATGCGGCCACAGCCCGGTCAGCTTGCAGGACTCGTCACGCGCGCCGTCATGGACGTCGCAACCGCGCAGGATAATATCGAACACCCAGCGGTCGAAGAGCACCCAGCTCAGGTTGGAATGGGTCTGGCTGACAGTAATGGTGTAGGCGGTGCGGGCGCTGGTCTTGAAGCGGTAAAAGCTGGACATGTTCACTCCCACCGAACCCAGGTAGGGCTGTCCCACACTGACCGGCACCGGATCGGCGGTGACGCCTTCGAAAAAATTGCTGCCCCAGCCATGGATCACCCTGAGCGTGAATTCCATGCCCTGCCCTCCCTCCTCGATGATTTTGAAGCCGTAGGTTTCGCGGGGTGAAGAGACCAGTTCGCAACTGCCGTTGCCGGTGAGATAGCAGGTCTTCTTGGGATGCTGCAACACCACGCGGGACGGCGCCGTGACATCGGACACGATAATCAGGTAGGCGCCCCGAGTGGTCGTCATAAAGCGGTAGGACAGGCTGCCCTTTGCCGGCAGCCGTTGACCGCCGTAGGGCTTGCCCAGCATGAGCAGATCGTCGTCCGGGGGAGCCTCCTGTTCCACGGGCCTGCGCTCGCAGCCCGTTGCCGTAAGCAACAGCAGCAGCGATAAGCAGCAGACTATGCGTCCGTATCCCAAGTGGTTACAGATTGGCTGCACGGACATTGCTTCCTCCCAGTCGGCTTAATCCGGCGTCCGCCCATGAATGGGGGATATTTCCCTTCATTGAAGCCAATTTCCGGGGAAGCGGCAAATAGAAAGATGATCCCACGGAAAGGTGCCCCGCAATCCACGCCTCGCGGGAGAATCAGGAAGTATGGGCAGTACCGGGTGCTTGGAATCCGGAGCCGTATTGCGCTCCAGCCCCAGTTCGATGGCAATGGCCGCTTTCGCCCACACTGTGAAAATCATCAGCCCGTAGCCGTGATTGCCATCCCTGAGAATCCGCACCGCCTCCGCCACGGCGATGCCCTCTCCAATCAGCACCACATGCCTGGTGTCCCGCCGGTGGAAAATGTAAGCGGGAACGACCGGCATTACCGCCGCGGCGGTGGCGTTGCCGCTGGCAATGGCGATGAGGGGTGGTATCCTGTTGGACAGTACATGGCGCGGCAAGTTGCCTCGGGCCTCCAGAATCCCCCCAAGGAGCAATGCGATGAGTGAAGGGCAAAGGACAATCACGGTCAACGGACGCAGCTACGCCTGGCCCGGGCAACCGGTGGTGGTGGTGTGCATTGACGGCAGCCAGCCGGAATACATCGATCAGGCCATCGCGGCGGGACGGATGCCCTACCTGGAAAAGGCCCTGGCCGCGGGCACGAGCCGCCTGGCCGACTGCGTGCTGCCGGCCTTCACCAATCCCAACAATATTTCCATCGTCACCGGTGTGCCGCCGCGGGTGCACGGTATCAGCGGAAACTTCTTCTTCGATCCGGATAGCGGCGAAGAGATCATGATGAACGAACCACACTTGCTGCGCGCGGAGACGATATTCTCCGCCTTTGCGGCCGAGGGGGCGAAGATCGCCATCGTCACCGCCAAGGACAAGCTGCGCCGCCTGCTGGGCCACGGCCTGAGCTTTGGCGAAAGCGGGCATATCTGCTTTTCCTCCGAAAAGGCCGATTCCGTCACTCCGGCGGAAAATGGCATCAGCGGTGTGCTGGAACTCGTGGGGCAGCCGCTACCGTCGGTGTATAGCGCGGAATTGAGCGAATTCGTGTTCGCCGCCGGGGTGAAACTGCTGGCAGGGCAGCGTCCTGACCTGATGTACCTGTCCACCACGGACTACGTGCAGCATAAGCACGGCCCGGGCACTCCAGTGGCCAACGATTTTTACGCGATGATGGACGGCTACCTGGACAAGCTGGACGCCCTGGGCGCGACCCTGGCCATGACCGCCGACCACGGCATGAACGATAAATTCGGACCCGGCGGCGAGCCGGACGTTATTTACCTGCAGGACGTGCTGGACGAATGGCTGGGTACGGGAGCGGCGCGGGTGATCCTGCCCATCACCGATCCCTACGTGGTGCATCACGGTGCGCTGGGCAGCTTCGCCACGGCCTACCTGCCGGCGGGCTGTGACGTGGCCGGGCTTACGGAGCGCCTGCGGGCGCTGGAAGGAATGGAACTGGTGCTGGGGAAAAGCGAGGGCTGCGCGCGCTTCGAACTGCCGGAGGACCGGCTGGGGGATCTGATTCTCGTTTCCGGCAAGCACAAGGTGCTGGGCACCTCAGTGAGCCGCCACGATCTTTCCGCTTTGGAAGAGCCCCTGCGCTCCCACGGCGGATTGTCCGAGCAGCGGGTGCCCCTGCTGCTGAACCGCCCCACCCCCGGCCTGGAGGAGGGAAGGGCCCTGCGCAATTTCGACGCCTTCGATCTGGCCCTCAACTACGCCCGTTAAGGGCGCGCGGCCCTGCCCCCGCCGGGGCGCAGGCGCCTAGCCCACGGCCTCGATTTCCACCAGGGCTTCCTGGTAGACGGGCGCCTTGCCCACGTCGGTCAGATCGTCCGAGAGCAGGTGGTTGATGTTTTTCCCGCCACGGTGAAACTTGGGCCACCACACCGCATCCGCGGAGCAGACGCCAGCACCCACGCTATCGGTCACCTGCACCGTGAGGAAGCAATCCCCCCGATCGTTGAACACGCGGCACAGGCCTCCGTCGGCCAGCCCGCGGGATTGCGCATCTTCGGGGCTAACGCGGATGCTGGGCGCATGGTTCTGCAGCTTGCGGGAACTGGCCATCTCGCCGAAACTGCCATTGATGAAGTTATGGGCATGGGCGCAGGTGAACTGCAGCGGGTAGCGCCGCTTCAACTCGTTGTCCACATGACCCTCGGGCGACGGCGAAAATTCCGGCACGGCCGCCAGTCCTTGCTCCGCCATCTGTTCCGAATAGAACTCGAATTTGCCCGACGGCGTGTTCAATCCCCCTTCCCGCCAGGGATGCGCCGGCGGCTGGAATTTCTGGGCCTTGCTGCTCCACAGGGCTTCCATGTCCCAACCTCCTTCCGGCGCCCAGGGCGAGTCCAGCAGCTCGGTTACCAACGCGTCGAAATCCTGCGAGTAGACCACGTCCTCCACGCCCATCCGCTCCGACAGCATCCTGAACACTTCCAAATTGGGTTTGGCCTCTCCCACCGGCGCAATTGCCGCACGGGAAACCTGCACATAGCGGTTGCCGCTGGCGCTGCACAGATCGTCCTGTTCCATGAATGTGGTGGCCGGCAGCACGATGTCCGCGAAGTTCACCGTATCCGTGTACATCTGCT
>JAPUIH010000296.1 GCA_027297205.1 SAR324 cluster bacterium
CCAGTGGATTCAGAGCTACCGGGATCTGCCCGTGCTGATCAACCAGTGGTGCAACGTGATGCGCTGGGAAATGCGCACCCGGCTCTTCCTGCGCACCTCCGAGTTTCTGTGGCAGGAAGGTCATACGGCCCACGAAACGGAAGAAGAAGCCGAGGAGGAAACCCTGCGCATGCTGGAAATCTACCGGCGCTTTCAGGAGGATGACCTGGCCATGCCCGTGCTGGTGGGGCGCAAGTCGGAGGCGGAGAAGTTCCCAGGCGCCCTGCGCACCTACACCGTGGAGGCGATGATGCAGGACCGGCGGGCCTTGCAGTCAGGCACCTCCCACAATCTGGGGCAGAATTTCGCCCGTGCCTTCGACATCGATTACCTGGCCCGCGACAACACCCGGCAACTGGTGCATACGACCAGCTGGGGTTGCTCCACCCGCATGATCGGCGGGCTGCTGATGACCCATAGCGACGATGACGGGCTGGTGCTGCCGCCACGGATCGCGCCGGTGAAGGCGGTGGTGATTCCCCTCTTCAGGAACTACGAGGAAAAAAGCCGTGTGATGCCCTTCGCCGAGCAGGTGCGCGCGCGCCTGGGCGAAGCCGTGGACCCGCTCCATGTGCGTATGGACACCCGGGAAGACATGCGCCCCGTGGACCGCTTCTTCCACTGGATGCAGCAGGGCGTGCCCCTGCGCATCGAGGTGGGACCGCGGGACGTGGAGCAACAGGCCGCCATGTTCGTGCGGCGCGACAATCGCGAGAAAAAGAGCGTCCCTTTGGCCGCCCTGGCCGACGAGGCCAAGACTTTGCTGGATACCATGCAGAGCGACCTTTATAACAAGGCCAAGGACTTCCGAAAGACCCACACCCACCGCGTGGACAGCTACGACGAGTTCAAGGCTGTGCTGGATGACGGCGGGGGCTTCATTGAAGCCCACTGGAACGGCTCGCCGGAAGTGGAGGCGCGCATCAAGGAGGAGACCAAGGCCACCATCCGCGTCATACCGATGGAGGATGATCCGGAACCGGGCTCCTGCATCGTCACCGGCGAGCCCTCTCCGCAGCGGGTTGTGTTCGCCGTGGCGTATTAAATTATCGCCCCGCGCAAAGCCGCCAAGGTGCAAAGGCGCTGTGGAAGAAAACTCACGCCAAGGCGCAAAGTCGCAATGAAGTAAATCTCACGCAAAGACGCCAAGGCGCGGGAGCAAATAAATCTCGTAATGGTGCGATAGGAGTTTCCTGGAATTTCCCCTGTTGCGTAATTGCGTGAAAATAATTCAAGAATGACCGAAAACGAAATCGCAACGCAGGTGGTTGATGCGGCCTACAAGGTTCACACGGTGCTGGGTCCAGGATTGCTGGAATCCGTGTACGAGGCAGCGCTGGCGTTTGAATTGGATAAGAGGGGATTGCGGGTGCAACGTCAGATTGCGATTCCGGTAATATATGAAGCGGTGCAAATCGCCGAGGGTTTTCGGGCCGACTTGATTGTGGAGGAGAAAGTAATCCTTGAGTTGAAATCTGTCGAGGCCGTCGCGCCCGTCCATAAGAAACAGCTATTGACCTACCTGCGTCTGGCAGACCTGCGGCTGGGGTTGCTCATCAATTTCGGATCGGCACTGATCAAGGATGGCATCACTCGTGTTGTGAACGGACTGCAGGAGTGAGAAGCTTCACGGAAAGCGGCGCCCACCACGCGGTCTGGAGGCTTTCAACCTTTGCGCTTTTGCGTCTTTGCGTGAGTGCTTTAATTTGGCGCTTTTGCGTCTTTGCGTGAGTGCTTTAATTTGGCGCTTTTACGTCTTTGCGTGAGAATATTTTTAAGAGAGCACAATGTTATTTCCCACCACCCTCGTTGGCAGTTACCCCCAGCCGGAGTGGCTGATTGACCGTCCGGCGCTTGCCAAGCGATTTCCGCCCCGGGTGCGTGCCCAACTGCTCTGGCAGATTCCCGAGCCTTTCCTTGGCGAGGCCCAGGACGACGCGACCGTGCTGGCCATCCGGGCCCAGGAGCAGGCGGGGCTGGACATCATCACCGACGGCGAGATCAGGCGCGAGAGCTATTCCAACCGTTTCGCCACGGCGCTGGAGGGAGTGGACATCGACAATCCGGGAGAGGCCCTGGACCGCTCCGGGCATCCCAATCCGGTGCCGCGCATCGCTGGCCCCATCAGGCGCACACGGCCAGTGGAAGTGGAGGACCTCAAGTTCCTGAAGCGGCACACGGAACGCATGGTGAAGATGACCGTGCCCGGACCCTTCACCATGTCCCAGCAGGCGCAGAACGATTATTACGATTCGGAGGCCGCGGCCGCCATGGATTACGCCCAGGCGGTCAACGCGGAAATCAAGGACCTGTTCGCGGCGGGGGCGGACATCGTGCAGATCGATGAGCCCTATCTGCAGGCCCGCCCGGAAAAGGCGGAACAATTCGGGCTGGATGCCCTCAACAAGGCGCTGGAAGGTATAACCGGCACCACTGTGGTGCATATCTGTTTCGGTTATGCCGCCATCATCCACGAGCGGCCCAGCGGGTATTCCTTCCTCAGTCAATTGAGCGGCTGCAGCTGCGATCAGATTTCCATAGAGACCGCGCAATCCGGGCTGGATTGCTCTGTGCTCGGCGATTTGAAGGGAAAGAAGATACTGTTGGGGGTGCTGGACCTGTCGGATATGAATGTGGAGACGCCTGAAACAATCGCGGAGCGCATCCGCCGCGCCCTGCCCTATGTGGCTGCCGAAGACCTTATTGCCGCGCCGGATTGTGGCATGAAATACCTGCCCCGCGACGTGGCCCTGGGAAAAATGAAGGCGATGGTGGCCGGTGCACAGATCATGCGTGCGGAACTGGGCGGTTGAAGTTGTCCCTTGGCTGCAATACGTGAGAAAATTTTCAAGAGGACCCATGGAATTTGAAACGGTGATCGGCCTGGAAATCCACGCGCAACTGGCCACGCAGTCCAAGCTGTTCTGCGGCTGCTCCACGGAGTTCGGGCGCGCGCCCAACACCAATACCTGCCCGGTCTGCCTGGGGCTGCCCGGTGTGCTGCCGGTGCTCAACCGCAAGGCGGTGGAGTTCGCCGTGAGGCTGGGCCTGGCCACCCATTGCAGTATCCGCATGGACAGCCAATTCGCCCGCAAGAATTACTTTTATCCCGACCTGCCCAAGGCCTATCAGATTTCCCAATACGACCGCCCGATCTGCGAGAACGGCTGGCTGGATATTCTGGTGGAGGGCGCGCGCAAGCGCATCGGCATCACCCGCATCCATATGGAAGAGGACGCGGGCAAGCTGGTGCATGACGGCGCCGACCCTCAGGCCAGCTACGTGGACCTGAACCGGGCGGGGATACCCCTCGTGGAGATTGTCAGCGAGCCGGACCTGGCCTCGCCGGAAGAGGCGCGGCTGTACATGGAGAAAATCCATTCCCTGGTCACCTACCTGGGGGTGAGCCACGGGGACATGGAAAAGGGCAACCTGCGCGCCGACGCCAATATTTCCCTGCGCCCACAGGGCAGCACGGAGCTGGGTACGCGCACGGAAACCAAAAACATCAACTCCTTCCGTTTCGTGCAGGCCGCCCTGGACTACGAGATCTCCCGGCAGCGCGAGGAGCTGCTGGATGGCAACAAGATCGTGCAGGAAACGCGGCTTTACGATTCCCTCAGCAAGGCCACCTACTCCATGCGTTCCAAGGAGGAGGCCCACGACTACCGCTACTTCCCGGAACCGGACCTGCCCGTGGTGACCCTGGACGAGGCCTGGGTAGAATCGATCCGGGAGAGCCTGCCGGAATTGCCCGATGCCAAGTTCGAGCGCTTCCAATCGGAATTCGGCCTGTCCGCCTATGACGCCCAGGTGCTGGTGGCCGACCGGGCGACGGCGGAGTTCTTTGAGGCGGTGGTGGCCGCCGGGGCCGATGCCAAGCGCGCGGCAAACTGGGTTTCCGTGGAATTGGCCGCGCACATCAATACGGACAAGACTCGCGTGACCGATTTGAAGTTTCCCCCAGCCTACCTGGCGGAAATGATCGCCATGATCGAAAAGGGCGAGCTGAGCAGCAAGATGGCCAAGACCGTGTTCGACGTTCTCTACGAATCCGGCCAGGCACCGGCGGAGATCGTAAAGGAAAAAGGGCTGAGCCAGGTATCCGATGTGGGGGAGCTGGAAGGGATCGTGGACAAAATTATCGCCGACAGCCCCGGGCAGGTGGAACAGTACCGGAGTGGCAAGGATAAGGTGCTCGGTTTTTTCGTGGGGCAGGTCATGAAGGCCACCCGTGGCCAGGCCAACCCGGCGGTGGTGAACGAGCTTCTCAAGAAGAAGCTGGCCTGAGCGCCGCCGGCCATCCATTCAGCGATCACAAGGGGATGCCCATGCAACGCCAGGATATGCTCTCCCTGCTGGAGCGCATTAAAAACGGAGAGCTCAGTGCGGAGGAGGCCACGCAACTGGTGGAGCGGGAAACCTACCAGGACCTGGGATTCGCCAAGTTGGACCATCAGCGCATGCGGCGGCTGGGATTTCCCGAGGTGGTGTTTGCGGAGGGCAAGGCACCCGGGCACCTGCTGGATATCTGCCGCGCTCACCGGCAAGCCCAGCCCAAGCTGCTGGTGACCCGCCTGGCCGCTGACGCCCAGGAAATAATAGCGGGCGAGTTGCCGGGTGGCCATTACAACGCCACGGCCCGCACCCTTTCCTATGGGCTGGAGCAGGCCCGCGCCCAGGGGCAGGTGCTGGTGTTGTGCGCGGGCACTTCCGATCTGCCCGTGGCAGAGGAGGCCCTGGAAACCGCACGGCTGATGGACTGCCAGGTGGAGTTGATCGCCGACTTGGGGGTGGCGGGCATGCACCGCCTGCTGGATCATCAGGAGCGCATCGCCGCGGCGCGCGTGATCGTCGTGGTGGCGGGCATGGAAGGCGCCCTGCCCTCCGTGGTGGGGGGGCTGTCCCCCGTGCCCCTGATCGCCGTGCCGACCTCGGTGGGGTATGGCGCCAGCTTCGGAGGCGTGGCCGCGCTGCTGGCCATGCTCAACTCCTGCGCTCCCGGCGTTTCGGTGGTCAACATCGACAACGGTTTCGGGGCGGGCTACTGCGCCGCGTTAATCAACAACGCCCCGGCGGGGGAATAGAATTTTTTGGTAATGGTTGCTGGGGAGGTTCCGCGGTGGGAGACACGGCAGCGGCGGATCTACCAGACCAGCAGCATGGTCATCAGACCGATGCAGGCAATATTGGCGGCGATAAAGCCCAGCCACAAGGCCATGGCGCCGGAGGCGTCAATTTCCTGGAAGCTTGCGAGAATCTTTTTCACTTAGGCCATCATTGTTGCGATTGGCGGGGCCTGCCCGCGTTGCGAGGGCCGGCTTCGGTTTGGGGCGGCTTGCAGCGGCCGCGTCCGCATGTCCGGCTATACTTCGTGAAATGCAAATGGCGAGCCGCAAACCCCTCTGTAAGTTTATACGGCCTGGGCCGGGAAGTGTTCTGCGGATTCGCCCATGGCCTCGGCCACGGCCGGGTGG
>JAPUIH010000297.1 GCA_027297205.1 SAR324 cluster bacterium
CCGTTGTTGTGGTTTTTGCTCTGCCCAGGCAGGAACTTCGGCCATTTTCCGCAATACTCCCAAATTGTTGCCGGGCCGCTGGGAGCGGAAAAAACCAATCGATCCCGCACCGTACCGGCAGCGGCCTATCCAGAATCTAACAGATCGTGTGTTCAATATCCATGCCTGGCCCGCAAGGGGCGCGCGCGGCAGTGGCGGAAAACCGGCACCGTGGGGCGGGCACGCATTGGACATATTAGGGAGGAAGGATTATCCATGATTATTGCAAAACCCGGCCGCAATCCAGGGCGATCCAGGGAGTAAAAACTATCCTTGGGCCGCCCGCGCCCGCATAACGAGGAAGGACAGCGCGCCATGGAGTTCGCCTGGACGGAAGAACAGGAAGCGATCCGCAACCAAATTCAGCGTGCATGCGCAAATTTCGGCGACGAGTACTGGCGCGAGCATGACAACACGCATGAATTTCCCGAGGATTTCTATCAGGCCATGGCCGAAGGAGGCTGGCTGGGGGTGGCCATGCCCACGGAATATGGCGGATCGGGGCTGGGCATTATGGAAGCCGCGTTGATTCTTCAGGAAGTCTCTGCTTCCGGAGCCTGCATGAGCGGCGCCTCGGCGATCCACATGAACATCTTCGGCGTCAATCCGCTTGTGATTCACGGCAGCGCCGAGCAAAAAGCCCAGTGGCTGCCGGACGTGATCGCCGGCAGGAGCAAGGTGGCCTTCGCCGTCACCGAGCCGGATGTGGGCCTGGATACCACCCACATCAAGACCCGCGCCACCCGCGAGGGCGATCATTACCGGGTGCAGGGACACAAGGTGTGGATTTCCACCGCTCAGGTGGCCCATAAGATTCTGCTGCTGGCGCGCACCACTCCCATCGAGGAAACCGACCGGCCCGCCGACGGGCTGTCCCTGTTTTTCACAGACCTGGACCGCTCGGCGATCGACGTGCGGGAGATCGACAAGACGGGCCGCGCCGCGGTGGATTCCAATGAGTTGTTCATCGACGATCTGATGGTGCCCGTGGAGCACCTGGTGGGCGAGGAAGGGCGGGGCTTTAAATACCTGCTGGATGGATTGAATCCGGAACGGGTGCTGGTGGCCGCGGAGTCCATAGGCATGGGCCGGGTGGCTTTGAAGCGGGCCACGGCCTACGCAAAGGAGCGGGTGGTCTTCGGGCGGCCCATCGGCCAGAACCAGGCCGTGCAGCATCCCCTGGCGGACAGTTGGATGCAGCTGGAAGCGGCCAACCTGCTTACCTTCAAGGCCGCCTGGCTTTACGACAACAAACTGCCCTGTGGAGCGGAGTCCAACGCCGCCAAGTATCTGGCCGCCGAGGCGGGCTTTCAGGCTGCGGACCGGGCCATGCAGACCCATGGGGGCTTCGGCTACTCCAAGGAATTCCACGTGGAGCGCTATTGGCGCGAGGCCAAGCTGCCGCGCATGGTGCCGGTCAGCCCGGAACTGATCCTGTGCTATATTGCCGAGCGTGTGCTCGGGCTGCCCAGGTCATATTGAATCCCGGCGGGCTGGGGCGCAACGCGCCCTCCGCCAGGCGCCAGGCATCAAACCATTGCAGCGAGGCGGGTATGTACCAGGACGAGCGCGGGGTTCCCTTTACCGCGGCCAACGATGAAGCGGCGGCCCATTTCAATGCGGCGCTAGACAGCTTTTTCAAATACAAGATCGATCTGGGGGATCACGTAAAAGCCGCCCTGGGCGCCGACCCGGAAATGCCCATGGGCAACATTATGCGTGGCTACATGATGATGTCCATGGGCACCCAGGGCACCGTACCCGCCGCCCGCAAGAGCCTCGCGGCGGCCCAGGCCGCCGCCTCGCGGGCCGATCAGCGGGAGCAGGGGCATATCACCGCCCTGGGCCTGTGGAGCGAGGGAGACCGGGTGGGCGCCAACCAGGCCTTCGAAGAATTGCTGCGGGCCCAGCCCCACGATCTGCTGGCCCTGAAGCTGGTAAACTTCAATTACTTCTGGCAGGGGGACCGGGCCAATATGCTCGAATCGGTGGCGCGGGTGCTGCCGGCCTGGCGGGAAGGCGAGCCTGGCTACGGCTATCTGCTGGGGATGCAAGCCTTCGGCATGGAGGAATGCGGGGATTACGAAGCCGCGGAGCGCGCGGGGCGGCGGGCGGTGGAGATGCATGCGGGAGATCACTGGGCGGTGCATGCCGTGGCCCATGTAATGGAGATGCAGAACCGCCAGAGCGAGGGCGTGGCCTGGCTGGACGGCCTGAAGAAAAATTGGGCCGGTTGCAACAATTTCGTCGTTCACCTGTGGTGGCACCGGGCGCTCTTCCACCTGGAAATGGACCAGAACGAGCAGGTGCTTGCCCTTTATGACGAGCAGATCCGCAAGGAAGAATCCGACTTTTACCTGGACCTGCAAAACGCCATCTCCCTGCTGTGGCGGCTGCAACTGCGCGGGCTGGACGTAGGGGAGCGCTGGGCGGAACTGGGGGACAAGTCCGCCATGCGCATCGACGATCCCATGTTGCCCTTCAGCGATATCCACTTTGTGATGGCCTTGACCGCCTGTGGGCGCGTGGAAGAAGCGCGGCGGCTGATCGACGTGCGCAGGGACTTTGCCGCCACCTCAAACAGCACCTACGGACCCGTATACGGCGAGGTGGGCGTACCGGTCTACGATGCGCTGCTGGCATTTGAGGACGGGCGTTATGGAGAGGCGGTGGCGCTGCTTAAAGGGGTATGGGATATCCTGCACCATACCGGTGGCAGCCACGCCCAGCGGGACGTGATCGCCCTGACCATGATCGAAGCCGCCCTGCGCGGAGAACAGTACGAGACGGCGCGGGAGTGGTTGGCCGAACGCACCCGGCACAAGGCCGGGAGCGCCCATAGCTGGCGCACCTACGCCAAGGCCCTGGAAGGCTGTGGAGACAGCGCCGGTGCCCAGGCGGCCCTGGACAAGGCGCGGGCCTTGCCCGGAGCGGGCTGAGAGGGGCGGGGTCGGTTGGTGCGGATCAGCCGGAATGCTCCCCCGCCTTGGAGTCCATCTTGGGGGTGGGCCGCGCGGGGTCTGTCTGGGCGGCGGGCTTGGGTGGAGCGGAGCGCTTTTTTGCCGCCGCCGGTTTGCGCTTATGCGCGCCACGGTCCAGAGCGCGATAGATGGCGAAAATGGCGTCCACGTAATCCGAGGAGTGGTTGTATTCCCACACGGCTTCGCGCCGCTGTTCCGGTGCCGCGCCCTCAATCCAGCCATGTTCCTTCAGGTAGGTGGCCACGCTGTGCAGGGCGTCGGCGATGTCGTCCAGGTTGATTTTCGAATCCTTGTTGCCGTCCACGGCCCAGAGTTGATAGCTGGAAGGCAGGAACTGGGGAATACCGAATGCCCCTGCATAAGAACCCATCAAGGTATACAAGTCCCATCCCTGCTCCCGCCCGATGGTAAGCAGCGCGCTCAGTTCCCGGAAGGCCCATTCCCCCTTTTCTTCCATGCGCCGTTCCAGGAAATCCCGCTCCAGTTGAGGATATTTCGGCTTGAGGCGCTCATAGTAGCGGTCCACCGCTTCCGGGGCGGAATCCACCACGAGGCTCGTGTAAACCTCGAGCACCCGGTAGCGCAGCTTGGCCTTTCCAAATTGAGTTTCCACCAGCAGCAGCGCCACCAGGACGTTCTTGGGGACACCGTGGACGTGCTCGACATTTCGTAACAGGGTGCGGTAACGGCGGCCGAAGCGCCGGGCCTTGCGCAGGGCGTAGGGGGCGAGAAAATCGCTGTAATCGCGCGTGAACTCCGCGTTCATGGCGTTGAGTCCGATCACTTTGTTCAGCCGGCGCAGACGGGGATCGAATAACACCTGCTCCAGGTATTCACGGGGCAGGCCGTCGTGCTCCAGGGCCTCCAGCAGCGGCTGCAGTTCCCGCTCGCTGAAGGGCTTGCGCTGGGGAGGATGGGCAAGGCTCAGGCTTACGGTGGCCAGCAGCAACAGCAAGCAGAGCGGGAGGCATCTCGTATAGCGCCACCGAAAATCCATGATCCGTCTGGATGGGAATGCTTCCGCGCCGGTACTTTGGGGACTGTCCCATTTCCCCCAGCGCGGTTGGCTTTTGCAGCTCCGATTCCATACAATATTACCGTGAACCTACCGCGCGGCAGCGTGCATTGTAAAGCCGTCCCTCCGGAGTTGCCATGAAGGTCTGGGCCCTGTCGGACCCCCATCTTTCCTTTAGCCAGGACAAACCCATGCATATCTTTGGGGAGCACTGGCGGGAGCACTGGAAGAAAATCGCGCAGTGTTGGAAGAACCGCGTGGCCCCGGAGGATGTGGTGCTGGTGACCGGCGATATCTCCTGGGCCTGGCGGCTCAAGGACGCCATGGCCGACCTGGATTGGCTGCACCAGCTGCCTGGACGCCATAAGCTGATGGTGCGGGGCAACCACGACCTGTGGTGGCCCAAATCAGAGCAGGAAATGGCCGGACTGCCCTCCTCCCTGTTGCTGCTGACGGGGGAGGCGGTGCGGGTGGATGGCGAGGTATTTTGCGGAACGGGGGGCTGGCTGGACCCGCAGGATCCCTATTTCGAGCCTCTGGATGATTCTCCCTTCCGGCGGGAGCTGGCTTTGCTGGAACGGGCGCTGGAGCGGGCGGCCGGGATGGAGTCAGGTAACGGCATCCATGTGCTCATTCATTTTCCGCCCTACACCTCCCGCGGCAAGCCCACCGCTTTCGATGCGCTGATCCACCAGCACCCGGTGAAGACCGTCACCTTTGGCCACTTTCATCTCGAAGAGGAATGGAAGGTAACTCCCCAGGGAGGCATCGCGGGCGTGCACTATACCCTGGCTTCCGCTGACTACATCGGCTTTGCGCCGGTACAATTGCCCATTTGAGGCGCGGCCACGCGTGCGGAAGCGGGGGAGCGGCGTGGGGCCTACCAGTCCATGTCCCCCGGCTCGACAATCTTGCCCTTGCGGATGCGAATCTGACGGCCGTGCACCACACGCTCGCTTAACACCAGATGTTGCTGGGATTCCTGCCAGATTTCCACGCTGCCGTCCATTTTCAAGGCCAGCCTGATCCCGTCCTCTCCCGGATTGACCGGCAGGGTCTGGGTGCCATAATCCCATAGTTTGGGACCGCGCCTGCCCTGGGGCGTGCTGCTTTGGGCGGATTTGATGAGAACCACGTGACGACCGGGCTCCTCGCCCCTGGAGTCGGTGTCCAGATTGTAGGGCTTGGCGATTTGGTGCACGAGACGCCGCTTGTAGGAGTTCATCGGCTCCAAAACCAACTCCTGGGAATCGGAAGCCATGTAGTAGCGGATACGGGTTTCAATATCTTCCGAAAATTCGGCATCGCCTCTGTCTCTTGGACTGGCCTGCTCGGAATTTCTGGCGGGCGGACGGGAGCGGGGTCTGCGCGGATTTCTCATATTCTGCTTATGTTCCTCGTGGATGGCAGTTGCACGGCAAAGCCCTGCCGTGGAGTGCTGAAGGCCCTCCGGCAATGCGTCACGCAGCCTGTGATCCGCCTCGGCCTTCCCGCGGGAGGCTGCGCCGTGAACGGAAAAACGAATCCTGCGGAAAGTAGGGCTTCGGCCAAAAAAGAATGATGCAAATCGATCTGAATCCTGACAAAATATCGCTCTCGCAATCGAGCCCAGGGCCGGAGTGCGGGGCGCTAATTTCCTCTATTCGTTGAATGTTCTTTACACATAAACGAAAATACAAGGCAAGTTAACAGATAATTTCGGGTCGATTCGAAATTGGCATCACAGTTCCAGGAGGGCGCAGCGGCCATGGAAGGGCAATCCGCCGTATTGTGTATGAGATGCGCCGGGAGCGGCGTGTTGATAGAAGCAACGGTTTCCAACTCGCGGGCGGAGTTGTGCGAGTGTGCCCGGCACTGCCGCGCCTGCGACGATTCGGGGTTTATCCTCGCCAGGGACGATGCCCAGCGGGAGTTGGTGCGCGAATGCGAGTGCAAGCGGCGGCGCACCAGCGTCCGCCTTTACAACGACGCGGGGGTGCCCGGCAAGTTCGCCGATGCACGGCTGGAAGACAAGTTCCGCAACGGCCATAACGGCGTTACCTTCGATTCGCTGAAATATCTGGCCAGCCAATACAAGCCTGGGGACAAAGGGCTCTTGCTGATGGGGCAGCCTGGGGTGGGCAAGACCTTCCTGGCTGCGGCATTCATCCACGAAATGATCTTCGGGCGGGGCGTGCCCACCCATTTCCGGGATTTCTTTCATCTGCTCTCGGAAATCCGCGCCGGGTATTCCATGAACCGGTCCGAATCCGAGCTGATCCAACCCTTAGTGGATGTGGAAGTGCTGGTGATAGACGAGTTGGGCAAGGGCCGCAATACTCCCTTCGAACAGAACATCCTCGATGTGCTGATCTCCCAGCGTTACAACGGCCGTAAAACCACCCTCTTCACCACCAACTACACGGACTCCAAGAGCACAACCCTGGTGGAAAAGACCAGGCCCAAGGATGCCGTGCCCGGCGAAGGGGACGTGGTGACCCGCGATACCCTCTTGGACCGGATCGGTCCCCGCATTTACTCGCGGCTGCGGGAAATGTGCGACCTGGAGATAATGCGCGGCGCGGACCTGCGTGAGCCGGAAACGGAAGTGAGCCTGGGATGAAAGACGGCAAGATTTTCATCACCGGCGCCAGCTCGGGTATCGGCAAAGCCTTGGCGGAGGCCCTGGCCGTGCCGGACTGCACCCTGGGTTTGGCGGCACGGCGCATGGAGCGGTTGCAGCAACTCAAGGGTGAGCTGGAGGCGAGGGGTGCGACTGTGTTCGTGTACCAGGTGGATGTGCGGGACGCCAAGGCGATGGAGCAGGCCGTGGACGCCTTCGCCAACAGCGCCGGCGGGATCACCCACATGATCGCCAATGCCGGTGTGAAGAGCGGCGGACGGCTGGCCGGAGGCACGGCGGAACGCCTCACGGACGTATTCGCGGTGAATGTGATTGGTGTGATCAACAGCCTCGTGCCCGCCGCAAACCGCATGGTCGAGCAGCAGTCCGGGCATCTGGTCAGCATCGGCTCCGTTGCGGGCTTCCGCGGCATTCCGGGCAGGAGCGATTACAACGCCTCCAAATCGGCGGTGCAGATCATGATGGACGGCTTCCGCCTGGAACTACGCGCCCAGGGGGTCAAGGTCACCAATATCTGCCCCGGATTCGTGGAGTCGGAAATGACCGGCACCAACAATTTCCACATGCCTTTTTTCCTAAAGGCGGACAAGGCCGCCCGGCTGATCGTGAAGGCCATCCAGCGTAACAAGAAGACCTATATCTTTCCCTGGCAATGGCGTGTGCTGCTGCCGATCATCGTCCGCCTGCCCGATTGGCTGGTGCCCCAGGTCAGATAGCACCTTGCAGAGCATAATCACCGTTCCCATGCAAAGCCACCGTCCCTGCTGTTCCTCATTCGCTGCCCGTTGGCGCGCCGCGGGCCGTAATTTTCTGGCGGCCCTGGGGGCGTTGCTGGCGTTGTCCGCCTGCGAGGGAACGGAAGGCAGCGACCTGCGCTTCAGGGCGGTAACCACCACCAACCAGGACTTCGAGGCCCCCGTGCTGGTGGATGTTGGCAACTCGCCCATCACCCTGGCCGCCGTGGACTTGAACGGCGACGGTTCGCTCGCAAAGGACCTGGTGGTAGTGAACCAGTTCGAGACCGTCCCCGCAAGCACGCCCGCCAACCCCTTCGCTCCGGGCACCATCAGCCTGCTCACGCAAGACGGCTTCGGAAATTTCACCGTGGTGGAGGAGTTTTCCACGGGAGGCTCCCTGCCGTCCACCATACTCACGGGGAACCTTAACACCGATGGATTCCCCGATATCGACGATGCATTCCCCGATCTCGTGTTGCTCAATTCCGCCGGAACGGTCATCTCGGTTTTTATCAACGACGGCGTGGGGAGCTTTCTCCCCCC
>JAPUIH010000298.1 GCA_027297205.1 SAR324 cluster bacterium
TGTCTCCGCCTTCCACCCAGTGGTGCAGGCCGGTCCTGGCCCGCTGCACGTTATTCTCGTCCAGCAGATGTCCGTTATGGGCCGCGAGACTCTCCATGTCTTCCAGCACCTTCGCATGGTGAGTGGTGAGATGCGGTGTGAGGTCCTCGTAGGACAGTTCCCGTAGCGCCACCCGCGCCGCGGCGCCACGGCAGTACCCCGGCGAGGCCATGTTTTCCAGCAGCAGTCTGTCCAGGATGGGCTGCAACATGCCTTCGGGACATTGAACCGCCTGCATGAGGTCGGTAAAGATGAATTCCCCGCCCGGCTTTAGCACTCGGGATACATCCGCGATTACCTGGTCCCGTGCGCCGCTATGCAGCATGGCATCCTGGGACCACACGATATCGAAGGAATTGCCGGGAAAGGGGATGTCCTCGAAGTTGCCGTCCACCACGTCGATCCGGTCCTGCAGTCCCTTGGCCTCGTTCATCTTGCGGTGACGCTCGTTTTCCACCTCGCTGATGCTCAGGCCGGTCACGCGGCAGCCGTGAGTCCCGGCCAAGTGCCGGGCCGTGCCGCCATACCCCGAATCTATGTCCAACACTTGGCAATTGCATCCAGGCCACTTAGCTTCGCGCAGAGGTGCTCCACGGTGCGCTGGCTGCCCCCCGCGATGGAGTCCTCCGGCGACTGGTAAATTCCCACATGAATATGCTCCCCGCCCCAGACGTTGAAGTAAAAAACATCCGCCTCCGGGCTGTTGTAATAGTCCCGCGCGATTTGCGCGGCTTTGGACGTGGTTTTGCTCATCGCGAATCTCCATCCCAATCAAATTAAACATTAACCCGAACCGTACCCAGCGGCTGGGCCGTCCGGGGGACGGTCTAGTCATTGGCGCCGCACCGGGACTTGCGGGTAATTCCCGTGCGCTCTGGCTCCCGATTTGGCAACAGTCATGCAGACCGTGGCGGCCCATCGCCTTCAACCACGGTTTTCCGGTGCCACCCGTTCGCTCCGGGGTTCACCATGACGGAAAATGCATTACGGACGTTAGTGTTGAAGCGGACGGAGAGATGTTCCGATGCCGCCTTTCCCCCACTGACATTTATGAGGCGGCAGTCTACCTGAAGAATAAAGCAATAATCCAGCGCAAATTGCCGTGGGCGTTCAATAAGCTCCGGCAAGGGTTGCCGGGGTACGGCCCATTCGGCGAGGAGGGTTTAATTGTGGCCTGCCTCCCTAATGGCTGTCTGCAGCAGTTTGTTCAACTCCTCCCTTTCATAGGTGAGACTCTGGGCGACCCGCTTCATTTCGCCGGAAAGGCGGTGGTATCCCCAGACGCAACGGCGTTTGGTCTCCTCCCACCCCTCGCGCTGAAAGTAGAGGGGCATGTTGACTGAAAAATATGAGATGCTGTCAGCATTATTTAGCAGGTCTGAACGGGAATCGCCGCCTACCTCGTGCAATGTCACCAGCCGGCACGCTTCCTCACACAGCGCGTCATCCACGCCGCTTGATTGCAGAATTTCCCGCAGGATAACGGCGCCGTTCCGGGCATGGGCGCTTTTGAATTCGTCGTAGTCGGTAAATTCCTCGCGGTGCACCTTGCGCGCCGTCACAGCCCGGTCGATGTCGTGGGCCAGCGCGGCAATTTGCAGCGCCTGATCCGCTTTGGGGTCCAGCTTGAGCACCCAGCGCAGGGTGTCTTCCGCATGAGGGGGATCCTCCGGCACTTCGGAACGCGCGATGGTTTCCCGGATGGTTCGTATGGCCTGCTCAGTGCTGCTCACGAGTTCCTGCAGACGAATAGCCGCCGTATGGCCTCGGCGTTCATGACCACCGCGATCACAACCAGGGTGAGAGCGGCCTGGTTGAACACGGCGCCGATGAAGATCAAAAGTACCCTCACATCGCGGCCAAGCCGAAAGGAAGCACCCCGGCCAATTTTCTCAAGCATCATGTTGTCGTACTTGTCCGCGGTATAGCTGACCATGAAGGAGCCGATGACGGCCGCGAAGCCGATCAGCAATATCCAGCTTTCCGTCCGGATCTGATAGTGATGCCACGTCAGGGCGAACAGCAGGAAGCCGTCCGCGTAACGGTCGAGCACGGCGTCGAGCCATCCTCCGTAGGAACTGCTCTGGAATTTAAGCCGGGCGATCTCTCCGTCACTGCCGTCGATCACCGAGGCGAACTGGGCCAACAATCCACCCAGAGCAAGGGCGGGGTAGCCCCCGGCTGCGATCATGCCCGCCGCCAGCAAGGAACACAGAAAAGAAAACAAGGAAATGTGGTTCGGCGTGACAGGGTAGCGGGCCAGAAAGCGGGAAATCCTGATGGAAATGGGCCGGTTCAGGTAGCGTGCCACTGGGCCGTCGGTGGATTTGCCGCGCAAATCGTTCAGCAGGGCCTGCTCGGCCAGTTTGAGCGCCGCGCGGTTGTCCACGTCAATCCAGAAGCGCCCGCCAATATCACAGGCCGCGGCCTTGCCCCCGGCAGCCAGCAAACCCACCGCGCCGCTGAGCGTGGCATCGCCGTTGATGCGGCTGCTGCGCTCCAGCATATCAAAGATGGCGGGGGTGCACTTGAATATCCCGGTATCGAAGCCGTTGTAACCGTCCAGCCCCTTGCCGATGGAAACAATGTTCCCGTCCACCACCTTGACCTGAGTGACATCCTCCAGGTCCACAAGGGGATTGTTCAAATTGAAGTCAACGCAGAGGCTGATGCCGCCATCGGGCAGGGGATACTGCAACAGGTTGCGGACAATGGCAGGATCGAAGAGATGATCGGCCATCAGCAGCAGAAAGGGCTCCAGCAACTCCTCCCGCGCCTGGTACACGGAGGTTCCGTTTCCTGCGTTCCAGTGTTCGTTGTGGATGGGACGGATGGAGACGGCCAGTTTGTTGGATAATTCCTCCAACGCCGCACAGAGCGCCTCTTTTTTGTACCCGACCACCACGTAGAATTCCTCCACGCCGGTAGAAACCAAAGCACGAAGGATGCGCTCAATCAGGGAAATCCCCAATACAGGAACAAGCGGCTTTCCGTTCCCCCCATGCCGCATGCGGCTTCCTTGTCCGGCGGCGATGATCAGACACTTGATGTTCATCCCGTCAGTTGGCCGTGATGAATTCCTCGACTAATTGAAACGCCTCGTCGTCATTGAATTGTACTGCTGGATGCTTGCAGAAATACGCAGACGGAGCGTCGAGCACGCCGCCCTGGCCCCTGTCCAGAGCCAGCTTGGCGCACCGGATCGCGTCAATGGCAACGCCGGCTGAGTTCGGCGAGTCTTCCACCGAAAGCCGAAGTTCCAAATTCATGGACACGTCGCCGAATAGTTTGCCTTCCATGCGAATAAAGCAGACCTTGTTGTCCTTTTGCCAGGGAACATAATCGCTGGGTCCGACATGAATGTTTTCATCGTCCAGACGGTCCGCCATGACGGACTGGACGGCTTCGGTCTTTGAAACTTTCTTTGAACTGAGGCGGCTTCTGTTGAGCATATTGAGAAAATCGGTATTGCCGCCTGTGTTCAATTGGTAAGTGCGTTCCAGCTTGACGCCCCGTTTTCGGAAAAGGTCGGTCAGCATGCGGTGCGTGATTGTGGCGCCCAACTGCGCCTTGATGTCATCGCCGATGATGGGGAGATTCTTTTCTTTAAAGCGCCTCGCCCACTCGGGATCGCTGGCAATGAAGACGGGAATGTTGTTGATGAAAGCCAAGCCGGCCTCCAGGGCACAACCGGCGTAGAAGCGCGTGGCCTCTTCGGAACCGACCGGGAGATAGTTAAGGAGAATTTCCGCTCCGGATGATTTCAGTGCTTCGATTACTTCCGCTTCGCTGGGCTCCGGCGCGTCCGCGGCCACAAAAGTGCGATTCGCCGCATACTCTGTCATGTGCTCCGCAATTCCGTCCATAATCCTGCCCATACGCACCTTCACCCCGTCTTGAGGCAGGTCGGGAAAAAACGTGATTGTACAGTTGGGAAGCGCAAAAACCGCGTCGTGAACATCCAGACCCACTTTCCGCTCATCAACATCGTAGGCCAATACTACCTTGATATCGCCCGGCCCGTAGTTCCCAATTGTTTTATGCATTAATCCAGTCCCATCCTGGGATCCCATTTCACGGTAATAGTGAATTCCCTGAATCAGCGAGCTCGCGCAATTTCCAATTCCAATGACCGCAATTTTGATTCTTTCCATACGCTGCTTGCCTCCTTTAATATTCGAACGTCGAAACACTCCACCCTGCCCCGACCACCACTGTATCCACGGGGATCGAGCACACATCTAAAGAGATGTAGGGGTAGCACAGATAAAATGCCGTAATTCAGACATTATTAATAAAAATTCACTCAATTTTCAACCCCAAAATTACATCCGGTTTCATCCCCGGAGTTAAGGGCACTCATACGATAAATTGTGGCTCGCTCCGATTGGGATTCCATCATTTGTCGTTGGCCAGCAATTGGATTGCGCAACACTCCAGTGAGGTTATTGCAAATTTGCATCCCGCCCCCGTTTTCCGCACAATACATGATCGAGGAATTCCCAATTTACCGGGTTTGCGCACAGACCCTGTTGTTCACGCGGAGTGCCGGGCAGGCCACGGCCGGGGGTCTTTTGCATGGAACGGCACAGCCTATGTTACGGGTAGCGATTGACACCGGCGGCACTTTCACCGATTTCGTTTTCCAAAATTTGGAGTCGGGCCGCATGGACTTTTGGAAGACCCTGAGCACACCGGAGCAGCCGGAGCAGGCCGTGCTGCGCGGCCTGAACCACCTCACCGGCGGATTGGGCGCCTCCTTAAGCGATGTGCGGGAAATTCTGCTCGCCACCACGGTCGCCACCAACGCCATCATTGAGCGCAAGGGCGCGCCCACGGGACTTGTCACCACCGCCGGATTCCGGGACGTGCTGATCATCGGCCGGCAGAAGCGGCACGATCAGTACGACCTGTTTCTGGAAAAGCCCAAGCCGCTGGTGCAACGGCGCAATATCGTGGAGGTGCGCGAACGTGTCGACTTTACCGGCAAGGTGCTTGAGCAGCTTGACATGGACAGCGTGGACGCGGCAATTGGCGCCTTGCTCGATAAGGGCGTCACCTCGATTGCGGTTTCCCTGCTCCATGCCTATGCCAATCCCCTGCACGAGCGGGCGATTGGAGAGCATTTGCGCTCCCGCGCCCCCGGCATCAGCATCTCCCTGTCCAGCGATGTCTCGCCAAAATACCGCGAGTACGAACGCACCAGCACCACCACCGCCAATGCCTATATAAAGCCCCTCGTCGCGCGCTATATCAACAGCCTGCAGGAAGTCTTCGCCAAGCAGGGCTTTGCCGGGAAGCTATACGCCATGCAGTCCAACGGAGGATTGATTACCCCCGAGCTGGCCAAGGAATATCCGATCAGACTCATCGAGTCCGGCCCATCGGCGGGGGTGCTGATGTGCAGTATCGTCGGCAAGCGCGAAGGCTTTTCCGAGGTGCTTACCTTCGACATGGGGGGCACGACCGCCAAGGTGGGCGCCATGGAGGGCGGGGAACCGGCCATCACACCCACCATCGAGGTGGATGGGGTGAATCTGCGCAAGTACAGCGGTCTGCCCCTGAACATCCCGGCCATAGAACTGATCGAAATTGGCGCCGGAGGAGGCAGCATCGCCTCACTGCTTATGGGCCTGATTCGGGTTGGGCCGGAAAGTGCGGGGGCCGTGCCCGGCCCTATCTGCTACGGCAAGGGTGGAGAGCGGGCCACCCTCACCGATGCAAACCTGGTGCTCGGATACCTCGATCCGCATAGCTTTGCGGGGGGCAGCATGCGCCTGGATGTGGAAGGAGCGCGGGAAGGCATCCGCAAACAAATCGCGGAGCCTTTGGGCCTGTCCCTGCGCGACGCGGCCTGGGGCATTCACGCGGTGGCCAATGCCACCATGGAGCGGGCCATGCGCTCCATGTCAATGGATCGCGGCCGGGACCCGCGTCAATACGCCATGGTGGCTTTTGGCGGCGCGGGCCCCCTGCATGCCTCCCTCCTGGCGCGGGCTCTCGGGGTGCCACGGGTAATTATTCCCTGGGGTGCGGGGGTGGGCTCCGCGATCGGATTGCTGGAGGCGGATCAGAAATTCAGCGTCTCCCAGACCAGCATCCAGCGCATTGTACCCGAGAATGCTGGGGCTATCGCGGCAATTTTCCGGGAGCTGGAAGCGCGCATCCGGAAGGAAGTGACCCAGGTGGAGACCGCGCCCAACTTGGAATGGAGGCGCTTCGCCTATCTGCGCTACGCGGGTCAGGGCTACGAAATCAATATCGACCTGCCACCGGGAGAGATCGGCCCGAACTACGTGGAGCAGGCAATATCCACTTTCCACGAGGCCTACAAGGGCACCTACGGATACAGCCAGACTGACAATCAGATCGAAGCAACGGACTGGTACCTCACCGCGGTGGTTCCGACCGGCGCGTCCAACGCGGGCGGCGGGCCCTCCGCCAATGGTGCCCCGTCAGGCCAGCCCAAACAGCGGCCCGTCTATTTTCATGAGCATGGGGACTATATCGATTGCCCGGTACTGGACCGCTACGCGGCCAGGGCCGGAGACCGGATCAACGGCCCGGCCGTTGTGGAAGATCGGGAATCCACCATTGTTATCCTGCCGGGGGACGTGGCCGAGGTGCGGCCGGACGGACACTTGATCGTCAATACGGGAGAGCTCCCATGACCACGGACAATAGCAATATCGACCCCATTACCCTCTCGGTGATGTGGAGCGGGCTGGTCTCCATCGCGGACGATATGGGCACGGCCCTGCGGCGCACGGCGTTTTCCGAGGCGGTGCGGGAGGGTGACGACTTTTCCACGGGGTTGTTCGACAGGAAGGGCCGCCTGATCGCCCAGGGCAATCTTTCCGTGGGGCATATCGGGGCCATGCCCTACGCGGTGCAGCACGTGCTGGCCCATTTCCCCATGGATAGCTTCCGGCCGGGGGACTGCATTATCCTCAACGATTCCTTCCTGGGATCGGGGCATTACCCCGACATTTACATGACCTCCCCCGTATTCGTGGACGACGATTTGGTGGGTTTTGCCGTCAACAGCGCCCACCACGTGGACATGGGGGGCGCGGTGCCCGGCTCCCAGATCGTGACCGGGGTCAGCGAGGCCTTTCAGGAAGGTCTGCGCATCCTGCCCATCCGCATTATCAAGGAGGGGGAAATTCAGGAGGACGTGCTGAGGCTGATCCTGGGCAACGTGCGGCTGCCCGAGATTGTAAAAGGGGATTTGCTGGCCCAGCGCAACACCAACGCGGTGGGAGTGCAACGCTTCTCCAAGATGGTGCGTGACTATGGCATCGAATTGGTTGATGCCGCCATCGAAGCGATCCTGGACCGTTCAGAGGCCAGAATGCGGGAGTTGCTTTCGGCCATCCCGGACGGGGTCTATCAGAACGAGGATTTCATGGACGACGCGGGGGTGGGCACCGAGCCGATCCGCTTCAAAGTCACGGTCACCGTGGATGGCGACCGGGTGAAGGTGGATTTTGCCGGCAGCAGCGAACAGGTGGCGCGGGGCCTCAACTCCTACATTAACTACACGCGGGCCTACGCGGTATTCGCGATCAAGGTGTTCACCGATCCGCACCTGCCGCATAACGAGGGGGTGATCCGGGTGGTGGATATCAGCGCCCCCGAGGGCTCGTTCTTCAACCCCACCTTTCCCGCCCCCAGCAGCGGCAGGGCGGTTTTGCAAGTGCGTATCTTCGAGACCATATGCGGGGCGCTGGCCAGCGTGGTGCCCAGCCGGGCCATGGCCGGTTTTTCCCACTGGAGCAATCCCATCATTGGAGGCCAGGACGCCCATACGGGCAAGTCCTTCATCTGCTACGACATTATCATGGGCGGCTACGGCGCCAGGGACGGCCACGACGGCCAGGAGGCGCTTTGTCCCGTGTTCAACGGCTCCAACATTCCTGTGGAGGTTCAGGAGTCCAACAGCCCAATCCGGGTACGGCGGCTGGAGTTCATTCAGGATTCCGGGGGCGCGGGAAAATTCCGGGGCGGCTGCGGGGTGCGCAAGGACCTGGAGGTCTACGCCTCCAGCGCCACGGCGTCCCTGCTGGGGGACCGCCACAAGTTTCAGCCCAAGGGACTGTTCGGGGGCGATCCGGGCGCTCTGGCGCGGACGGTGCTCAATCCCGATGGCGAGGCGGAGGAGCTTGAGTCCAAGGAGGTCAAGCAACTGCGGGAAGGAGACGTACTGAGCATCCAGCTTTCCGGCGGGGGCGGCTTGGGCGATCCGAAAGAGCGCGACCCCGCAGCGGTGCGCGAAGACGTAGCGGACGGATTCGTGTCGGCACTGGCCGCGAAAGAACGCTACGGTGTTGACATGGGGGAAGACTAACGCGGGTGCCTCTGCTGGGACGGGTCAGGCTCTTCCTTCGACCACGTCGATCAGCTTGTCCAGGGCATCTTCGTCTGCGATCGGAATTTCCTTGATCGAAAATCCGGTTTCACCGCCATCGTTCCAAATGGCCTGAGCCGAAACCTGGATATGCTGCGGCAGCCCCTCTTCTTCGCTGAATTCGATTAATCCTTCGAAAAAATCTCCGGGCTTGAATTTCATACTGGTTCTGAGGCGGAATCCTTTCTGGTTTATGTCCAGCAGATGGCCCACAACTTCCGCGCCGGTTTTTTGCAACACACGCACTTTTTTGTCTTCGGGTATGTGACGGCGAAAAAAGGAGCGCAGATTAGCCATGGTGGGTCCTATTTGCTGCTGATTCACTTGGGAAGTCCAGCACCCAGTATGGCCAGAGAGCGGGCGCTCTTTCACCCTGGGCGTTGAGGTTGCCGTTGATCCGGCGCGCGGCGATGCGGGTGTTCGGGACATGCCGTCAGTTGCACCGGCTCGGCCGGCAGCGACTTTTCGCAAATA
>JAPUIH010000299.1 GCA_027297205.1 SAR324 cluster bacterium
GCTGGAAGTGCTAAACGCCGCGGGCCGGCCGGTGCTGGACGTGTACACGGAGCCCTCCGGCAAGGGCGTGGTGATGGTTTGCGATACCCGCCGCAAGCAGTGCCGAAATCTGGTGCCGGGCCCTTAGCCAGTCCGGGCGGGCTGCCGGTTTCGCGGCATTAGGAACGGTTGATCGTGGGATTTGCGGGAGCACCCACGGCTCCATCCACTCTTGACCTGGACCGAATCTGTGCCAAGGGCTGAGCCGGCAGGCTATGCGGATGCCGGTCTGTGCGGATTGAACAAGAACTGTCAGTTAAGGGCGGACTTTTCCAGTTGCTCCACTTCCAGGCGCATC
Organism: SAR324 cluster bacterium; assembly: GCA_027297205.1. Classification (GTDB taxonomy): domain Bacteria; phylum SAR324; class SAR324; order SAR324; family JACQKK01; genus JAPUIH01. Next base: position 338 of record JAPUIH010000299.1, read on the forward strand.
AACGCCTCCAGGGCCACTTCCCAGGCCACTTGCCGGGAGCGTTTGGCGTCTCCCCAGTGCTTGGAGTCGTCGTGCAGCACCTTGAAGGTGCCCATCAACTCGAAGATGGAGGCCATGATGAGCTGCTTGGAGGACATTTCGCTTTTCAACTCCCGGCAGCCCGCGGCGAATTCTTCCCCCGTTCTCCGCTCGTAGTATGACTCGTAGAGCAATGCGTCGTAGGCTTTCAGGTAATCGGCCAGCCACGTCTTGTCGTCCATTACCACTCCTTGTTGCAAATGGCCTTGAGCTTCCTTGCGCGTTTTCCGGATTCCGCCCGGAAGTAACGGCTACAGTTGCGTTCCCGTGCAGTTCAACTTGAGCGTAGCACCGTGCTCTGGCAGAGTGCCGTCGCAGATCATGCTCATCACGCCCAGCCGTCCCCCTATCTGCGCGCTCGTCTCGCGTGCCTGAAAGAACGGCGCGAACAGGTTCGCGGCGAGGGCCAGCACCAAGGCGGCCAGCAGGAGCTTGGTGCCGCCGCCCAGCCTGTGGACATGAACGATTTCGCGCTTCGGGTCTGACATGAGGGCTCCTTTGTGGTGGTAAAACAGTCCCCGGCGGAATGAGAATTCAGCGCGTCCGGCAGGACTCGAACCTGCGACCCGTTGCTTAGAAGGCAACTGCTCTATCCACCTGAGCTACGGACGCGTCCAAGCTCAACTTTCATGCAAAACGCTCCTTTTTGCAATGCGGGTCAATTGCGCCCCAGCCGTGCTAATATGGACAGACCACGGTTAACTGGAAGTTATGCAAAACCCGTACGGCGGAAGCATTTCCCCACTTTTTGCAAGGATTTTTTGCGGGAACAGACCAAGTTCGGCTTGGGGCGGTACCGTGAGCCCGAGTGGTTGGCAGAGAGGGCAAAGCCGGAAGGACGATTTACAGCGGGAGAAGGTTTTATATGTCCTCATTGAAGGGTAGGGAAATACTGCTGGGAGTTTCGGGCGGCATCGCCTGTTACAAGGCGGTGGAGGTGCTGCGCGGCCTGAAGAAGGCCGGGGCGGAAGTGCAGGTGGTGATGAGCGCCCATGCCCAGGCCTTCGTGACGCCGCTGACTTTCCAGACCCTGTCCAACCGCCCGGTGGGCACCACGCTCTTTGAGCTGGACCGGGAAAGCCGCATCGGCCACATCCATATGGCCGAGCGCGCCGAGCTGGCCCTGGTGGCGCCCTGCACGGCCAACGTGGCCGCCAAGCTGCGCGCGGGCATCGCCGACGATCTGCTGACCACCGTGCTATTGGCCACCAGCGCGCCCACCTACCTGGCCCTGGCCATGAACGACCATATGCTGGCCCACGCGGCCACCCGCGAAAACCTGGAAGTGCTGCAGGGACGGGGCGTGCACATCATTCCGCCGGAGGTGGGTTTCCTGGCCGAAGGCAAGGAAGGCCCGGGCCGCCTGGCCGATCCGGAGTCGATAGTGGAGCGGGTGGCGCTGCATTTCGGCGCCGTGCCCACAGCCGCGCCAGGCCATGCGCCGCCCCTGGCGGGCAAGCGGGTGCTGGTCACCGCGGGGCCCACCGTGGAGGCCATCGACCCGGTACGCTTTATCAGCAACCGCTCCAGCGGGCGCATGGGCTTTGCCGTGGCCGAGGCCGGCCGGGCGGCCGGGGCGCAGGTCACCCTGGTGCGAGGGCCGGTCAATCTGCCCGACCCGCAGGGCATGGAGATCGTGCCGGTGCATAGCGCCGCTGAGATGCGCGCCGCGGTGATGGAGCGCCTGCCTTCTCTGGACGCATTGGTGCTGGCCGCGGCGGTGGCCGACTTCCGCATGGGCAAGACCGAGCCCCACAAGATCAAGCGCGCGGGAAAAAGCTCCCTCACTCTGAAGTTGGAGGCCAATCCGGACATCGCCGCGGAAGTGGGAGAGAAGAAGCGGCCGGGCCAGGTGCTGGTGATATTCGCCGCGGAGAGCGAGAACCTGCTCGCCAACGCGGAGAAGAAACTCAAATCCAAGGGTGCGGACCTGGTGGTGGCCAACGACATCACCCTGCACGGCTCCGGCTTCGACGCCAGCAAGAACAAGGTCACGCTGATCAGCCGCCACCCGATGTACGACGGCCAGCCCATCCTGGACCTGCCCCTGATCGACAAGCATGCCGTGGCCGGGCATATCATGGATCAGGTGGTGACCCTGCTGGCCGCCGCCAGCTAGGCACAAGGCCCCTCCCGCGGCCCCGCCATTCCAACAAATCGCCTGTTTATCCGTTTGAGTGAGCCATGACCACGCCCTATCGCGACGAAACCCTGACCCTCAACGATTGCAAGATACATTATATGGACTGGGGCAACGCCGGCGCGCCGCCGCTGGTGATGGTGCACGGCCTGACGCGCCAGGCCCATGCCTTTGACGGAACCGCGGAGCGCCTGCGGGAGCGCTATCATTGCATGGCCCTCGACGTGCGGGGGCGGGGGGAAAGCGCCTGGGCCGCGCCGGAGACCTACAACTACGAGCAGTACGTGGCCGACCTGCTGGCCTTCCTGGAGGCCAAGGGCCTGACCGAGGTGCATTACCTGGGCACCTCCATGGGCGGCCACATCGGCATGCACCTGGCCGCGCAGCATGCGGGCCTATTCCTGAGCTTTCTCCTCAACGATATCGGGCCCGAATCCGCCGCCGCGGGATCGGAACGTATCCAGAAGCACGTCGGCGAATCCCCAGCCAGCTATCCCCATTTGGACGATCTGTTGGAGCGGGAGCTGGAGCGCTTTCCCTGGCAGCGCGCCATCCCCAAGGCACAGTTCGAACGCGCCCTGCAATGGCAGGTGCGCAAGAACGAGAACGGCGGCTGGCGCTTTCATTACGACCCGCAGATCATCCAGGGGCGCTTGACAGACCCCAAGCTGCGCGATGCCGCCCAGGAAAGGATGTGGCGCGGCTTCAAGGCCCTCACCTGCCCGATCATGCTGGTGCGGGGCGAGGAATCCGACCTGCTGGACATGTCCACCGTGGAGGCCATGCAGGGCGCCCAGCCGGAGATGACCCTGGTGCGGGTGCCCGGCGTGGGCCACGCTCCCTCCCTGGAGGAATACCCCGTGGTGAAGGCCCTGGAAAAATTCTACAGCTAGCCCGGCATTTTTTTCCAAAATTAAATCCAGGGGAAGCAACGTCCGGCAGCGTTGCAGCCCCCGCCGGTCTCCCGCGCCGGGGTTTGCCGGAAGCCAGACCCGGCTTAAACGAGGTACGGGTAATAGGGGTCCAGTAGCCTGCGGCTCCTGTTGGACTAGTGGGGGATGCTATCATCGGAATCCGGTGGTACAGGCCCTTTTTCGGCTTAATTTGCGAAGATTAAGGGCGATTTATGTGCGCTGCAGGGAAACTTAAATTTTCAAGTATTTGAAAAGACTAATGAAAATGGCTTCGTTTCGGGAAATCGGCTATTGACGG
>JAPUIH010000003.1 GCA_027297205.1 SAR324 cluster bacterium
GCTCATGTTGGGGATGTTCGGGCAAGCCGGGGTAGTAAACCCTGCTCACACGGGGATTGTCTTCCAGATAGCGGGCCACCCGCATGGCGTTCTCGCAATGGCGCTCCATGCGCACATGAAGCGTCTTCAGCCCCCGCAGCACCAGAAAGCAGTCCTGGGGGCCCGGCACCGCGCCCACGGCATTCTGCACGAAGGCCAGCTTATCGGCCAGTTCTTCGCTGTTGGTGATGGCCGCGCCACCGATCACGTCCGAGTGCCCGCCCAGGTATTTGGTGACGCTGTGCACCACCACGTCCGCGCCCAGTTCCAGGGGCTGCTGCAGGAAGGGCGTGGCGAAGGTATTGTCCACCACCACCAAAGCGCCGGAGGCCCGCGCCGCCTCGGCCAGCCGGCGGATATCCACCACCTTGAGCAGGGGATTGGTGGGGGTTTCGATCCAGACCATCTTGGTGCTGGGGCTGATGGCGTCTTCCAGCGCCGACACCTCCGCCATGTCCACAAAGCTGAATTCCATCCCGAAGCGTGCGAACACCTTGGTGAACAGCCTGTAAGAACCGCCGTACAGGTCGTCGCAGGCCACCACGTGGTCTCCCGCGTTGAGCATGCGCACCACCGCGTCCATGGCCCCCATGCCGCTTGCAAAGCACAGCCCGAAGCGCCCGCCTTCCAGCGCGGCCAGGTTGGCCTCCAGCGCCGTGCGGGTGGGGTTGCCGGTGCGGGCGTACTCATACCCCTTATGCACGCCCGGCGCCGCCTGCACGAAGGTGGAGCTTTGGTAAATGGGCGTCATGATGGCGCCCGTGACCGGGTCCGGCTCTTGGCCGGCGTGGATGGCTTTGGTGGCGAATTTCATGGCTCCGGATACGTCAGGTATTGTAGGGGCGTACTTCCTTCTCTGCTTTGAGCAGCGTGAAGATCAGGTCCGACTTGGTGATGATGGAGAGCCCCCCTTTGCGCTGGCGCACCAGCAGGGCCTGTGCCTTTTGTCCCAGCAAGGTAACCAGGTCTTCGACGGGCGCATCTTCGGAGACCTCCGGAAAGGGGTCGTCCATAAATTCGAGCACATTGTGGTGCCAGGCTTCCGAGTTCCTCAGCAGCAGTTCCAGCAGATGGGCTTCATCCAGTCCGCCCAGGATATCCCCGTCCGCGATCACCGGCAGTTGGGATATTCCGTGGGCGCGCATCAGATCGATCGCCTCGCCGATGGTGGCATCGGACGACACGGATATCAGGCCCCCGCGCTCTCCCTTTTCCGAGAGAATCTGCGCGGTGTTCACCTTGACCGGTGGGTCCAGATACTGGTTTTCCTTCATCCATGCGTCATTGAAAATCTTGCTCAGGTAGCGCTCGCCTGAGTCCGGCAGCAGCACCACGATATAGTCGGATTTCTTGCAACGTTTCCCCAGGCGCAGCGCCGCCGCCACGGCCAGCCCCGACGAGCCCCCCGCGAACATCCCTTCCATCACCGCCAGTTGCCGGGTCACGGTGAAGGATTCCTTGTCTCCAACCAGGATCATGTCATCGATCACCGAGAAATCCACGTTATCCGGCAATTCGTCCTGCCCCACGCCTTCGACCTTGTAGGGCCATGTCTCAGGGGTCTTACCGGTTTTGAAGAGCTCGGTAAAAATCGAACCTTCCGGGTCCACCCCAACGATCTTGATGTCGGGATTCTTCTGCTTCAGGAAACGCCCCACGCCGGTGATGGTGCCTCCCGTGCCCACGCCGATCACCACGTGGGTGACCTTGCCCTCGGTCTGTTCCCATATCTCCGGGCCCGTGGATTTGAAATGCGCGAGGGGATTTTGCGGATTGTTGTATTGGTTGGGAAAAATGGAGTTGGGAATCTCCCGGTTGAGCCTCGCGGCCACGGCGTGATAGCTGCGCGGATCGTTATGGGCCACCGCGGTGGGTGTTACCACCACTTCCGCGCCCATGCCCCGCAGGGTATCGATCTTCTCCTTGCTCATCTTGTCGGGCATGGTGAAGATGCAGTTGTAGCCCTTCACCGCGCCCACCAGGGCCAGGCCCATGCCGGTATTGCCGGAAGTGCCTTCGATTATGGTGCCTCCCGGCTTCAACTCGCCTTTGCGCTCGGCTTCTTCCACCATCGCCAGGGCGATGCGGTCCTTCACCGAACCGCCCGGGTTGGTATATTCCAGCTTGGCCGCAATGAGAGGTTTCAGCCCTTCATTGATTCTGTTCAGACGAACCAGGGGCGTGTTTCCCACCGCTTCCAGTACGTTTTGGTACAGCATGGCTTCAGGCCGGTTGGTTGTTAAGGGTCTCTCCGTGGACTTCAGGTGCCGCGGATCAGCAAACCCTGGATTTATGGTTTTGCCAGCCTCTGCATCATACCCACATTAGGCGCGCCCTGGCGGGAATTTTGCCCCGCCCTCCGCGAACCGGTGCACATGGCCGGACATTACACCGCAAAATGGCGAAATCTGCCGATGCCGTGAACTGGAGCTGCCGCGCGAGGCGCTGCGTTGAATCCGCGCCGCCCTTTCTGTTACCGTGTGCGGGGGTCTTGCCGGAAAGCCCCGGCGCGCCGCCCCAGCCGGCATCACGGAGAAACTCCCATGACGGAACAGCCGCTGCCTACCCTGGAAGGCATCCGCCGCGCCGCCCATGACCTGGCCCTGCACATGGCA
>JAPUIH010000030.1 GCA_027297205.1 SAR324 cluster bacterium
AATATCACCATGGACATACACACTCATACCGTCTTGCCGCCGGATTTGACTGGCGGCATGGATGTCACTCTGGCCCTGGATCTGGCCTTCAGCCATTCCCATAGCGTTTCGTTGACGGCAACCGATCTGATCATGCTCTCCCAATGTTTTTCCGTCACCAAAACATCCACTATCGGTTCGAGCCACACCCATCAAGTCACATTCACGCCCTTTTAGTCTGTGCGCGTTGCCTGGCGGCCGGGATCGTCCAGTCAGGCAAAATTGTCGCCATCAACGAATGGTGATACGGTTTGTGCAGAGCCGCGTGCATGGAGCAGCGGCGGAGTGGTGCACCGGGGAGTGGGAGAAGTGCCATGGCGGTTGAGTTGCGGTTGCCGCAGTTAAGCGAGGAAATGGAGGAAGGGACGGTCAGCCGCTGGCTGAAGCAAGTGGGGGACAAAGTAGTGAAGGGCGAGCCGCTGGTGGAAGTGGAAACCGAGAAGGTGATCGTGGAAGTGGAAGCCACCGCCGATGGTGTCCTGCTGCAGATTGTCGCAGCCGAGCAAGAAGTGGTGCAGGTCGACGGCCTGCTCTGCCTGATCGGAAAACCGGGGGAGCGCGTGGCGGAGCGGGCAACGGCGCCCCCCAAAACCGCACAGCCGTCCCGGCAGCCGCAAGATGCCGGCAGCGCCTCCAACGTAGTCCCGCTGGTTCAGTCCTCGCAGTCCAGGACGGCCGCGGCGGCGCAGGCAAATCCCTCCTCCCAAGCCGTGGTGACGCCCCTGGCGCGGCGGGTGGCGCGGGAACTGAACATAGACCTGAGGGCGGTTAAGGGCAGCGGAATCGGAGGCAAGATCATCATGTCCGATTTGCAGCCTTTCATGGGCGCCGGAGAGCCGCAGGCCGAAAGTCTGGCTGTCCCGCAGGCCTCCGCGGCGTCCGCCCCGCCACCCGCCTCCCCGGCCGCGGGGGAATTCGAGGCAGTGGCGCAAACCTCCCTGCGCAGCGCGGTGGCCCGCCATATGTCGGCCAGCAAGTCCGCCATTCCTCATTTCTACATGACCACCGAAATCGATATGACCGAGTGCCTGGCCATGCGGGTCCGGCTAAACGCCAAATCGGACGAGGGCCGGATTACTGTGAACGCGGTCTTGCTGAAGGCGGTGGCGATGGCGCTGGGGAAAGTGCCGGAGCTGAACGCGGCCTATGTGGACGGCGCGGTGCGGCGTTACCGTGCGGCCCACATCGCCTTTGCCGTTGCCATCCCAGAGGGCCTCGTCACGCCAGTCGTGCGCGACTGCCAACTGAAAAGCATCGGCGTGATCGCGCGGGAGGCCGGGGAGTTGATTGACAGGGCCAAGGCCCGCAGCCTGGCTGCCGGGGAGTTGCAGGGCGGCACCTTCACCATCAGCAATCTGGGCATGTACGATGTGACCGAATTTTCCGCCATTATCAACCCGCCCCAGGTGGGCATTCTGGCCGTGGCCCGTCCGGTGGAGCGCGCCGTGGTAAAAAACGGCTGGGTGGTCATCCGTTCCCAGCTCAGCGCGACCCTTTCCGCGGATCACCGGGCCTTGGATGGTGTGACTGGCGCGGCATTTCTTGAAGCGCTAAAAAAGGTGCTGGAAGATCCGGAGCGGCTGCTGCTCTGAATTTCCGAATGCAGGTGTTTATATGGCCGGAAAGCACAGCCCCATTACGCCTGGCGAGGTGGAGATTCTCGAGGAGATCGAGAAGAAGGCGCTCTGGCTGTCCACCTATATGATTCATTACGCCAACAAGATCAGGCCCAACCCGGATCAGATCAAGATCGGCGGCCATCAGGCCAGTACCTCCTCCATTGTCAGCCTGCTTACCGCGCTGATGCTGCGGGTGATGGGACCTGCGGACCGGCTGGCTCTGAAACCCCATTCATCCCCGGCTTTTCATGCCATCCAGTATCTGCTGGGCAATCTGGAGAAAGACAAGTTGGCCCGCTTCCGCCAGATGGGAGGCATCCAGGCGTATCCCAGCCGCCGCAAGGACACCGACAACGTGCATTTCAATACAGGCTCGGTGGGTCTGGGGGGCGTGAACGTGCTCTTTGGCGCCCTGGTGCAGGATTATGTCTTCCGCCATTTTCCCCGCAAAACGGCGGTGCCTGGGCGGTACATATCCCTGATGGGAGATGCGGAGATGGACGAAGGCACGCTCTACGAGGCGCTGCTGGAGGGCCAGAAATACAATATCGACAACTGCTGGTGGATCGTCGACCTGAACCGGCAAAGCCTGGACAGCTTCATCCCGCTAATCCGGGTGGGGCAGTTCAAGGAAATTTTCACCTCCATGGGCTGGGAGGTGATCGTACTCAAATACAGCCGCTCCCTGATGAATCTGTTCGAGCAGCCGGGGGGGCACCACATGAAACAGTGGTTCGACGACGTCTCGAACGCGGAATACCAGACCCTGCTGCGCATTCCGCCCAAGGACTACAAGCGGCAATTGCTGAAAGCGGTGGGCGGCAAGAGCAAGGAAGCGCAGGCGTTGATACAACAGTATGATGGCGCCACCCTGCGGGATACGATCATGAATCTGGGCGGGCACGACATGCATTTGATCTGCGAGGCCTTTGACCGCGCCAGTCAGGTACAGGGCCGGCCCGTGGCCATCCTCGCCTATACGGTGAAGGGCTACGGCCTGCCCCTGGCGGGACACAAGGACAACCATTCCGGGCTGCTCAATGAGCGTGAAATCGCAACCTTGCGCGAAAGCTTCAATATTCCCGAGGGGCAGGAATTCGAGCCCTTCGCCGGTATGGAAAGCGGCAAGGCGGTGGGAGCTTTTCTTGAGGCTGCGCCCTTGCACAAGCGCAACATGCCCATTGCGGATGAAAATCCGCAACGGATCGCCATTCCCGAGCGGCTCGATATTCCCTATAAGGCCATGCACTCCACCCAGGGTGCCTTCGGGCAGATTATGATGGGGTTGTCGCGGGTGGAGGGATTGAAGGAGCGGCTGGTCACCACCGCCCCGGATGTGGCTGTG
>JAPUIH010000300.1 GCA_027297205.1 SAR324 cluster bacterium
CGTACGCATTTCCGGCCGCTGGATAATCTCGTCCACGGTGTTCAGGAAGCGCTCCGACTCCTCGTCCATCGGCACCCCCGCCTCCCGATAACCCGTACGTACCAGACGCGAGGAGTACTGCATGCGCAGACCGCCGTCGTAGGTGATCAGCGGCTTGGAGATGAACGGGGGTTCGTCGGGAGACTGAATCTGCTGCCGATGCTGGAGGAACGCGCGAAATCCTCGCCGCGCCAGGTCGGGGTGATGCGCGCACAACTCGTTGAAGACGGAATGCCAACTGACGAGCCGTGTCTGCCCTCCTTCCAAAGCGGTTTGCAGACAGAGCAAGCCCACGTAGCGCGGCGGTTGCACGGCATGGCTGAAATCAGTGTGCATAACCAGCCTGGAATTGGTCATGTCGCCGCGCGCACCATGGGCCAGGCGTCCGTATTCCTCCAACTTGGGAGGCAGAGGCTCGTCAGGCTCCATCGCGGCCGGGCTGTAGTCCTTGATGTCGAAGAGCAGTTCGGTCTCATCCCCATGCGACGCCTGGTAGTAGGGGCGGCCCAGCAGCAAACCAAACAGCCAGAATGCCGCCCGCGCCTCCGTGCCTGAAAACTCCTGGATGGGTAGCCTATTTAGCAGGGCAAAACCGACGCCCTCATCAAGTGCTCTCTTCACGTCCCGGACAAACTCCGCGCAGGCCGGCATTCTGAACATTTCCGGATTTAATTCCAGGGTGTCCACGGGGTTTTCGCGCAGAGCGCCCGCCATGGCCCGCAACTCGTCGAGGCACGAGGCGGGAATAGAGAAGACGTATTCGTTCTTCCTGAGCGTATCGCGGGTCCAGGCTTTGGGATATTCGATCGGTTTTTCGGGAAATGGCTCCGGGGTGGCGTCCTGGGGCTGATATTGCAAGATGTTTTCGCTCATGGCGATCCTCCTTCGATCACCCGTTACGATAGGCGCAAACGGCCGGATCAGTGCGCCACGCACCGGTGCCTGTGTCAACGTCCAGTCGTGACGGGTCTCCTGAAATCCAATCCATCATGCAGGAAACGCCCGTCACAGGCAACCACCCGGACAGCGGGTCCCGCGGACAACATCCGGCCGCCTTAGGCCGCCACACCAAGGCCGGGACCCGTCAAAGCTGCACCTTGCGCATGGGCTCCTCGGGCAGCCTGGCACCGGATGCACTGCCGGGCGGGAGTGCATCTCCGACCCGGCGCAGCCATTTCGCGTCCAGCTCTACCGCGAGCGCTCCAAGGTTTTCGTCCAGATGCGCGGTATTTCCCATGCCGGGAACCACTGTCACGTCGTCCCCCTGTGCCAGCAGCCAGGCGAGCCCGAGCTGTCCGGGGGTCACGGCCATTTCCCTTGCTATCACCTCGATCCGCTCCACCAGGGCGCGGTTGCTGGCAAAGTTTTCGGCATGGAAGCGTGGATAGTTGTGGCGGGTATCCTCCGGCGGCAGATCGGATAGCTCGCGAATGGCCCCAGTGAGCAAGCCCCGTCCAAGCGGCGAATAGGCTACGAACGAAATCCCCAACTCCCGCGTTGTTGGTAGAGTGGCTTCGGCATCCGTGCGATAGAGGAGGGAATACTCCGTCTCCACCGCGGAAATGGGGTGCACCGCATGGGCCCGGCGAATGGTCGCTGGAGCCGCTTCCGACAAGCCCAGGTAACGCACCTTTCCCTGCTCTACCAGCCGCGCCATGGCGCCGACGGTTTCCTCGATGGGCACGTTTGGGTCCACCCGGTGCAGGTAGTACAGGTCAATCACCTCCTGCCCGAGCCGCCGCAGGCTTGCCTCGCAGGCCCGCGCGGCATGTTCCGGCGTGCCGTCCACGGTGGGCTCCGCGCTGCCTGGCACCGCGACGAACCCGAACTTGGAAGCCAGCACCACCTGCTCCCGCCTGCCGGCGATGGCCTGCCCAATTAATTCCTCGCTCCGTCCGTCTACGTACTCGTCCGCGGTGTCGATGAAGTTGATCCCCAGGTCGAGCGCACGCCGGAATAGCTGAATCGCCTCCCGCTCAGGGCCCCGGCCGAACCGGGAAGTCCCGAAGGCGATGCACGAAACCTGGAGAGAACTGTGACCAAGCGTGCGGTAGATCATACTAGTGGCTCAGGGGAGCAGGACGCATCTTGGCAAGCGCGGCCTCAGGAAGTTTCTGCTGGCGCGTTACTATTGGCTTGCCGCATCAATTTGATAAGCAGATTTCCGAATTGCAGTGGTACGTCAAGTTCATCCCCCATTTCCAGCGCCATGGCCAGGCTCTTGCCGGTCAATCCGGAGCTGGACGTCTTGAAAAGGGTAAGATCCATCGTGTGGCTGGAATCGTAGCCCCCTTGCTCAACCTTCTCCGCAACGTACTTCCAGAACGGCTCGTCCCAACCGCGGGTCTGCAAAACGGGAAACAACAGTTCCGGGACGATTCCGGCCCCCGCAGCGAGCGAAAGCACCTCCTTGGCGATGCCCAGGTTGCAGTAGTTGAGCAGATTATTGATCAACTTCACCGTCAGCCCCGCGCCGTGCCCGCCAACATGGAATACATTCCGGAAGCATGCGCCCAGCAGTGGCTCCACCCGCGCAAAAACCTGCGCGTCGCCTCCCACCACGACCGATGTTTCCCGATTTTCCACTTGTGCCGGGCTTCCCATTATCGGGACATCCAGCACCGCCATGCCCCGCTCCGTCAGGCGCGCCGCCAGGTCGCGGGCAAAACTGGGCAGGTTGGTGCTCATTTCTACCAGGATCAACCCTTCGCGACTTGCTTCATGCAGGCCTCCATCCCCCCATACCACTTGCTCGACGTCGGTGGGTTTGGGGAGGGAGGTGAATACGATCTCGGCCTGCCCGGCCACCGCCCCCGGGGTTGCGGCGGCCTCTGCCCCACGCTCCGTACAACGTTCCACGGCTTGCGGGTCGGTATCGCACACGACCAGCCGATGGCCGTCCGAAATCAGGTTTCGGCACATTGCACCACCCATGTTGCCGACGCCAATAAAACCCAGGTTCATGTTCGGGTTCCCCATATGATGATTTCTCCTCGAAATCGTGCGGACGCCTAACCGGCCTATTTGCACCACTCGTAGATTGTCAGGGCCAGTGTCTGGACGCACGGCACCAGCGCCCGTAACGGAATGAACTCGTCTGGGCTGTGGATAAGGTCCCAGGAGCCCGGGCCGAAAACGATCGTCGGGATTCCGCCCTGATTGACCAAGTGCCGCATGTCACATGAAACGTTGCCGCGATAAACCGGCGGTTTGCCACCAAGCACTTTTTCCCCGACGGAAACAAGCGTGCGGATGATCGGCTCATCCCGATCCACCTCCGACGTGTCGTCGTGGTGGAGGAAGAACACTTCGGCTGGCAGATCCCTTAGCAGTGGATCGGCCTCGTTGGCCCGGCCCACAGTCTGACGCAAGTGCTCCATCACCTCCAGCACGTTGCCCACCTCCGACCCGAAGTAGGCACAGCCGTTCAGCACACATTCCGATGCCGTCACCGTATCGTAGTGACCGCCCCGAACCCGGCCGATGGTGATGGAAAGTGAATTCTGTTCCGGCAGGTCGGGGTGTCTCGCCTGGGCGTTGAGGCGGCGTTCCAAATCCATCAACTGATTGATCACGTGGGGCAGGCGCTCCATGGCGCTCACTCCTTCCTGGGTGCGCCCCGCCCACCTGGCTCCCGTGGGTCTGGGCCGTCCTTTCAGCTTGGCGCCCCAGTACACCCCGCCGGTGTTGCCGTTCCAGACCTCATTCTTGGTGGGCTCCATCACAATTGCAGCGTCCGCCGTGTAGCCGCGCGCCACGCAGGAAAGGGTGCCGTTGCCGGCGTGCTCCTCATTGACCACGCTCTGGAATATCACGTCACCCCGTAGCGGGACGCCAAGCTCCACCAGGCATTCCAGCGCAATCAGTCCCGCGATGACCCCGGCCTTCATGTCCGACACGCCGCGCCCAAACATCGTGTCATCGCTTATTTCCGCGCCGAATGGGTCATGCGTCCACTCACCGACCGGCTCTATCGTGACCGTGTCTATGTGGCCATTGAGGATCAGCGATTTTCCACCCCCCTCCCCGGTCAGCCTGCCCACGACATTTGGCCGCCCACGATAGTTCAGGACGTCCATCTTTCGTGACTCCATCAACGCCTCATAGGTGGGCAGAGTCTCGTAAGGCAGGATCAGGTCGTGCTGCCAGTGGGTGGGGTACTGGGCGACGTCCGGAAACTTATCGAAAAGTTCCTTGATGTCCGGCTCCCATTGATCCACCTCCAGGCCAAGGCCACGCAGGTAACTGGCCACGAAATCCTGCCCTTTGCCTTCCTCCCCGGTAAGACTGGGAATCCGCACCAGCTCGCCCAGCAGATCAACGATCTTGCCGGCTTTTTCCTCGGCCTTCGCGGCAATCTTCGATTCCATGGTCGCTTTATTTGTAGCTACGCCACCTCGCCGAGCGCCTCGGCGAACAGGGATAGGAACTCGTCGCAGGTGTCCAGGGTATGGGCCAGCGAGAGGTAGAGCTTGGTGCCCATTGGGTTCAGGAATACTCCGCGCCGGAAAAGGGCCAGCATCAGCCCCCGTCCTTTGGCGCGGTCCCCGCGCCGCGTGGAGCGGTAATCGAAGACGGGTTCTGGCGAAAACACCACCTGGGCCAGCGGCCCGTCGCCAATCACCTGGCCTACCGCCCCTGCGTCCGTCAACGCTTTTCGCAAGCCCGCGCGCAGGAATTCCCCTATTTCGTGCAGGTGCTCATAGGTGCCGGGCTGCCGGAACACCTGCAAAGCCGCCCGGGCGGCCGTCGTGGAGACCGGATTGCCGCCGAGGGTTGAGGCGTG
>JAPUIH010000301.1 GCA_027297205.1 SAR324 cluster bacterium
CGCGCTGCGGGCGGGCATGCAGGCCGGCACCTGCGTGCTGGTGACCGCCTCCCTGGAGAAGCGCATTGAGCGAATTATCGCAGAGTACGGCGGTGGACGGGACGCCGCCACCCTGGTGCAACTGGAAGCGGCCCTGGGCGCGCTCACGCCGTTCTTTGGCGGGCAGCGCATCGCCGGGATGACCGAACGGCTGCGGGCAGGCGACCTGGCCACGGTGGTGGAAACCCTGCTGGTGGACTACTACGACCCGCGTTACCTGCACGCCATGCGCGGCTACAGCTATGCCCTGGAAGTTTCCAGCGAGAGCCTGCATGAAGCCGTCGCGGCCCTGCGGAAATTCGGCCCCACCACTCAAAGCCGCGGTGAGGCCGCTGTAGCAAACGTAGCCAACGCTCGGCTTTGAATGGTGGGGCCGCCTCCTGAACACGCCCCCCGCACGTGCCGCGTGAATCTACAATTGGCTTGCAAGTCCCCGGTTGGTTCGCAATAGTTGCCGGGTAACCGGAACCTGGAGTACCGGCGCGGGGTGTAGCGCAGCCTGGTAGCGCGCTTCGTTCGGGACGAAGAAGTCGGAGGTTCAAATCCTCTCACCCCGATTCTCCTTTAGGTGGTCCGCCGGGTACGCCGCCCATTCCCACAATTTATCAACCCACTTTCCGCTTCGGACGACGTTTTCTAAAAAGGAGTTCCCGTGCCGCAGGAGGCCCTCATGCTCGAACCTCTGGATACTCCCGGTGGCGGCCACGCCGATCCGCGGGAGGTGCTGCGGGAGCGCTTCGGGCTCTCGGCGTTCCGGATGGGACAGCGCGAAATCATCGCCTCGGTGCTGGAAGGACGCGACACCCTGGCCATCCTGCCCACGGGCGGGGGCAAATCCTTGTGCTACCAGTTGCCGGCGGTGGCCGGGGACGCGCTGGTGATCGTCGTCTCGCCACTGATCTCCCTGATGCGCGACCAAGTGGCGGCACTGCGTGCGCTCGGCATCCCTGCCGGCTGCATCCATTCCGGCCAGGAGGAGGCGGAGAAACGCGCTGTGTTCCGCGCCTTGCGGGCCGGGGGGGCGTTCGTGCTTTACCTATCGCCCGAACGGGCACGGAAGGAAGGCTTCACCCGCTGGCTGGAAGGGCAGCGGCCATTGCTGTTCGCCATTGACGAGGCGCATTGCGTCTCCCAATGGGGTCACGATTTCCGGCCCGAATACCGGCAATTGTCGCTCCTGCGCGAAATTCGGCCCGAGGTACCGATCCTGGCGCTCACGGCCACGGCGACTCCGCAGGTGGTGGCGGACATCGGCCGCGCCCTGAGCATGCACGAACCGGCGCGGCACATCCACGGGTTTTACCGCCCCAACCTCTACACCCAGGTGGTGCGCTGCCGCGGCGAGGCCGGCAAGGCCGTCTGGCTGGCCCAGGCTTTGCGCCAGACTCCGGCGGGGCGCGTGATTGTGTACTGCGGTACGCGAAAGGCAAGCGAGGAGGTGGCGGCGCAACTGGCCGGCCAGTATTCCGGGGTGGGCCACTACCACGCCGGCCTGGCGTCCGAGGAGCGCACGCGCATTCAGGAAGACTTTGCCGCCGGACGCCTGCGCATTCTAACCGCCACGAACGCCTTCGGAATGGGCATCGACCATCCGGATATCCGCCTGGTCGTGCATTACCAGATGCCGGGCACGCTGGAAGCCTACTACCAGGAGATGGGACGCGCCGGGCGGGACGGGCTGCCCGCGACCTGCCTGATGCTCTGTGCCGGGAAGGACAAGAGCCTGCAGAGCTATTTCATCCGCGAGTCCGACGCACCGCCGGAGATAATCCGCCAACGCTGGCGGGCGTTGGACGCCATCATCGCCTACACGAAGAGCGCCACCTGCCGCCACGCGGGCATCCTCACCTACTTCCGCGACACCCAGAACCTGGAGCGCTGCGGCCACTGCGACGTCTGCGACCCCGCCTCGCCGCGGGCGGTGCGGGCGCCGCCCGATTTGGAAGCAGCGCGCCCGCCTCGCCGGCGCGGAAGAGACGCAAGAGAAACTGCGCCCAAGTCCTTTGGGCCGGCCGAGCAGGCCCTTGCCGAGCATCTCCGCGCCTGGCGCCGCGCATGGGCCAAGGACCAAGACATGCCGGCGTTTCTGGTGTTCCACGACACGACCCTGCACGCGTTGGTACAGGCCCGGCCCACGAACCGGGCCGGGCTGTTGACCGTTCCGGGCATCGGCCCGCACAAGATCGAACAGTTCGGGAATGCATTGCTGCGGACGCTCGCCGATGGGGAGTGATGGCGCCTTGCGCTGAAGGACATCGCCGTGGAGGGAGAGTTGGGCGAGGTGGCGCGCGACTTGTCTTTCCCGTGTCTATCCCCGTTTCGGCGGGCTGCATCCACGACTTTCCGATTTTCCCAATTTCTCCTTCGCCAACAAACCCACCCTCTCCCTGTTCAGCCCTCCCCGGCGCCTGCGAACACCCTCCCACTTTCCTTCCCGGTTGCGGTATCCTGAGCGGATCATTGCTTGTTCCAACCGAGGGAGGAGACCATGAACGCCGACACACTCAACATCGAAATCCGCAAATTTCTCAAGGAAGTCGGGGTAACTTCCCAACGCATGATCGAGCAGGCCGTGGGCCAGGCGATAAGCGGGGGCGGGCTGAGCGGGAGCGAGACCCTCAAGGCGCGCATGGTGCTCACCGTGGAGGGCATTGACCTGCGTCACGAGATCGAAGGGGAAATCCGGCTTTCCTGATATCGCGCGGCGCCCGGCCACGGGCAAGGCTGTTCCTGCGAGCCGCCCTTTCCCGCGCTTGCCCAGCACCCACCGCAAGCCGTACGGTGCGGCATGCGAAATCATATTGCGATGCAACGGAAAGGGAGAAATACTTCATGGCGAAAAAAGTACTGATCACCGGGATGAGCGGTCTGATAGGCGGCGCCCTGCGCCGGCAGATGGAAGGCAGCTACGAGTTGAGCGCCCTCAACCGCAGTGAAGTGGAAGGGCTGCCCTGCCTTCGCGCCAGCATCCAGGACCTGGACGCGATCCTGCCCGCTTTCGAGGGCCAGGACGTGGTGGTGCATCTGGCCGCGAAAATCGACCGCACCGAGGGCGCCTGGGAGCAGTTGTTGTCCCATAACGTGATTGGCACCTACAACGTGTTCGAGGCCGCGCGGCGCGCGGGCGTGAAGCGAGTAGTGTTCGCCAGCAGCGGCGCGACGATCGCGGGCTATGAAAAACTCGAGCCCTACAAGACCCTTGCGGAGGGCCGCTACAGCGAACTGCCGGAGTCCTGGGATAATTTGACCGAACATTCGCCGGTGCGGCCCGTCGATCTTTACGGCTGCAGCAAAGTTTGGGGGGAAACCCTGGCCAGATATTTCTCCGAGGCCTTCGGCATGTCCATGATCTGCCTGCGCATCGGCGCGGTGCGGCCCAACGACAAACCGGAAACGGACCGCCAATTTTCCATCTGGAGCAGCCAGGGGGATATCGCCCGGCTGCTGCAAGCCTGTGTGGATGCGCCGGACAGCGTGACCTACGATGTTTTCTATGGCGTCTCCCATAACAAGTGGGGCTACCGCGATATGTCCCATGCCCGGGACGTACTGGGATTTTCACCCCAGGACGTGGCCGAAGACCACCGCTAGCCGGCCTGCCGGGACCGGAGCAGCCTCAAGGAACATGCGGACATGAGTGCGGCAACTACCCCCAGGCTGATCATCCACGGTGGCATGGGCCGGTTGGAAGGCAACCTGGACATCCCGCACAAGGAACACGCGTACGCCCAACACCGCCAGGCCACCACCCGCCTGGAGGATTTCCGCGACGCACTGACCGGCATCGCCACGGACAGCCACCAGGTATTGCTGGACGAGGACGCCCGCGCGGCGGTGCTGCACGCCCTGCGCTTGCTGGAGGATCATCCCCTCTTCAACGCGGGCACCGGCTCCCGCATTCAGGGCGACGGCAAGGTGCGCATGTCCGCCGCCCTGATGGACGGGCCGCGCAACCTGTTTTCCGGCGTGATCAATGTGGAGGCGATCCGCCATCCTATCGACCTGGCGGCCTTGCTGGCCACGGAGGAACACACCGTGCTGGCAGGGGAGCAGGCAAACGCCTATGCGCGGGAGCGGGGGTTCCTCCCTCATGATCCCATTACGCCCGAGCGGCGCACCGAGTACGAGAAACTGGTGCTGGGCAAGACCGGCACCGTGGGGGCCGTGGCCCTGGACGGCAGCGGGCACATCTGCGCCGGCACCTCCACCGGCGGGGTAGGGGGGGAAACCCCTGGGCGGGTCAGCGACGCGGCCACGGTGGCGGGCACCTACGCCAGTGAGCAGATGGGCGTATCCTGCACCGGGGTGGGGGAGCAGATCGTCAATCAGGCCGCGGCGGCCAAGCTTGCCACCCGCGTGCTGGACGGTATGGCGCTGCCCGAAGCGGTTAGAAAAACCATCGCCGAGGCCGACGCGCTTGACTATCGTTTTGGCCTGATCGGCCTTGACCGGCAAGGGGGGATGGAGATCGGGCAGACCCGGGGCGTCAACGTCCTATTCGCCAGCCACGACGGCGCCACCGTACGCTCCTTCTTCGATTCGCTGGCGGAGCAAACAAAGTCCGGAACGTCCCAGCCGCGTTAAGCCCGCTCCACCCAGCGCCACGCTTGGGCCGGGCCAATATCAGCCTCAGGCCGCCAGCGCAGTCATGGCGAAGCCCCGCGCTTCCAGTTCGGCGATCAATGCCGCGGCCTGCTGATCGCTCAGGGGGTCCAGGGGCGGGCGCAGATTGCGCCATACGGGATCGCCGTTGAAGTGGGCCACGATGGTTTTCAGGGCCGGGATCATCGGAAACTGCGCCACGGCCTTGCGCAAATCGCTCACCGCCTCCTGCATGGCGTCCGCCTCGGGGGACTGCCATGATACATAAAGCTGGTGGATGGGCGCCGGGTTGACGTTGCCCGTGGCGGTGATGCAGCCCACGCCGCCATGGCGCATGTTTTCCAGCAGGATCAGCTCGTTTCCGGCGAAAACGTCGAACTGGGGGAAGCCCGCGTCCAGCATGGCTTTGGTATTGTTCCAGTCCCCGGAACTGTCCTTAACCCCGGCCACCACCCCCTCGTAATCCTTGACCAGCCGTTCGATCAAGCCCAGGGTGATGCCCACCTGGGCCACGGGCGGAATGTGGTACAGATAAATCCGCAGGTTACTGTCCCCAACCCGCTCGATAATTTCCGCGAAATTGCGGTACAGGCCGTCGTCGCTGACCCCCTTGTAATAGAAGGGCGGGAGCATCAGCGCCCCCGCACAGCCCAGCTTGGCCACATGGGCGGCCATGCGCACCGAGTCGCTCAGGGCGCAGCAGCCCGCGCCTGGCATCAGCACCGCCGGGTCGATCCCAGAATCCACCAAGGCGTCCAGCATCGTCAGCCGCTCTTCCACGGACATGGAGTTGGCCTCGCTGTTGGTGCCAAAGACGGCCAGACCGTCGCAACCCTGGGAGAGCAGCCAGCGGCAATGGCGCAGCAGCCGCTCGGGGTCCGGGCTGAGGTCCGCCTTGAAAGGCGTCACCACGGGCGCCAGCACGCCCTTGATGCGATCGGTGGTACCCATTGGCTACTCCATCATTTGTTTGAGCTGTCCGCCTGGCGGGAATTCCCCGCCTTTGGCCGACCCAGGGTCAGGCTGTGTCTGAAAACACTACCCGCGCCCCTGAGGAGAGGCGACAGCCCCGTCTCGAATGGTGCGGGGACTTGATTTTATGCCGGTGGCCTTCGAGACAGCCGCCCGTGGCGGCTTCCTCAGGCACCAGGCACACGGAACTGAGTTTTCAGACAGATCCTAGTCCCGCAGGCTCGCCATGATCATTTCGTAAATGGTGTTCCAGTGAGCGCTGTCCACCCAGCGGGAGAC
>JAPUIH010000302.1 GCA_027297205.1 SAR324 cluster bacterium
CTACCGGAATCCGATCCGCTGCCGGCGGGTACGCGAATGGATATACGCAAACTACACGGTACGTTCTTCGACCAACTCCTTCAATTGTTAATGCCTACCTATCAGCACCAAGTGAGGATACATGGAAGAAACTTCGGCGGAGTTATCTTTCCATGTTAGAGAAGCGATATGCGACAGGTCCTCAACCGTTTATTACACTGGCAGAAACCGTAAAAAGTTTAGACGTATTATTAGGGTGCAATTGTCCAACCAATTCAAATCCATGCGTATATCATTGCCATACTGATGTGCCTGGCGAAAACCTAATATGGCAGGAGATCATTGGCAGTTTTCCCTCACCACAAACGGCAATCCCATAAGCTCAGAACCCTGCGAGGCTTCGGATGAGGTTTTTGCTGGGGACAGGCGGCAAATCGGCTCAAATAGCTCCCGCGTCGCGCAATTTGGTGATGCCCTCCTGCCCGTAGCCAAGCTCCCGCAACAGCGCCTCCGAATCCGCTCCCAGGGCCGGCGCGGCGCGCGCCGGGGCCTCATCCCCCGGGCAGAGCACCGGCCCCGCCACCATGCGCACCTTTCCTCCTGAGTGATGGGCGTAATCCCGCAGCCGCCCTTCATCCCGCACCAGTGGATTTTCCAGGGCGGCGGACAGGTCGTTCACGGGGGCGGCGGGAAATTTTCCCGCAAAGCGCTCCAGCCACGTGGCGGTGGTCTCTGTGGTCAGCACTTCCTCCAGCATCGCCGAAACCTGTTCCCGGTTTTCCAGCCGGGCCTGGAACGTGGCGAATCGGGGATCCTCCGCCCATTGGGGCCGGCCCAGGGCATCGGCCAGGATGCCCCAGAATTTTTCCTTGTTGCACATGATAAATATCCAGCCATCCCTGGTGCGAAACAGTTGGCTGGGCACCAGGGAAGGATGGCCGGAGTGCGCCTCTCTTCCCTGCACAAAGCCTTCATTGAGATACCACGTGGCCAGGTAATTCAGGTTGTAGAGCGATACATCGAAGAGGCTGGTGTCGAGATCGCGTCCCTGGCCCGTGGTGCGGGCCTGGATAACACCCGCCAACAGCGCAAACGCGGCGGTGAGGCCCGTCATGAAGTCCACGATGGAAAGCCCAAACCGGGCAGGCGGGCCGTCCGGTTCGCCCGTGAGGGAAAGATAACCCGCCTCCGCCTGCATCAGATAATCGAATCCAGGCCAGGCGCTGCGGGAACCGGTTCGGCCATAGGCCGAAAGGTGTACACACACCACCGCCGGGTTTACCGCCTTGAGTTGATCGTAGGTGAGGCCCAGCTTGGCGGGCTGGTCACCCCGGAGATTGTTGAGCACCGCGTCGGAGGACTTGACCAGCGCATGCAGCACCTCCAGCGCCTCGGGCACCTTGAGATTGAGGGTGATGCTGCGCTTGTTGCGGTTAAGGCTTTGGTAAAAGTGGCTGTCCCCCGGCCCCAGAAAAAACGGGCCCACACGGCGGCCCAGTTCGCCCCCTTCTGAAGGGTTTTCCACCTTGATCACTTCCGCGCCCAGGTCGGCCAGATACATGGTGCCAAAAGGACCGGCTCCATATTGTTCCACGGCGATCACGCGCATTCCTTGCAGGGGGAGCATGGCAGACTTTCAATGTGGGGATACGGAAAAATTCCGGCCTTGGTGGCGTGAACTGCAATTGTTCAACACAAACCCACAGCCACCGCGGGTTATATGGGGTTCCGTTCCACCAATTGCTTGGCGATTATGATGCGCTGCATCTCGTTGGTGCCCTCCCCGATGGCCAGCAGGGGGGCATCGCGGTAATAGCGCTCCACGTTGAATTCTTTGGAGTAGCCGTAGGCGCCATGAATGCGCATGGCTTCCAGGGAGTTGCTGATGGCCGCTTCGCTGGCAAACAGCTTGGCCATGCCGGCCTCCATGTCGCAGCGCTGACCCTGGTCGTAGGCGCGCGCGGCGGATTCCACCAACAGGCGCGCGGCCTCCACCCGGGTGGCCATATCCGCCAGCTTGATCTGGATCGCCTGGTGCTGGGCAATGGGCTTGCCGAAGGTCTGTCGCACCTGGGCATAGGCCAGTGCCTCGTTCAGGGACGCGCGCGCCACGCCAACACCCCGGGCGGCCACATTGATTCTGCCCAGCTCCAGCCCGGCCAGGGTGTGGTTGAGCCCCAGCCCTTCCTCCCCGCCGATCAGGTTACTGGCCGGCACCTTGTAATTTTCAAACACCAGTTCCGCGCTATCGATTCCCTTGTAGCCGAGCTTTTCCAGCTTGCGGCTCACGCTGAATCCCTCGCCCTTTTCCGCGATGAACAGGCTCATCCCCTTGTAGCGCGGCTCGGCGCTGAGATTGGTTTTCACCAGCAGTGCCAGGCAGTTGCCATGGATGCCGTTGCTGATCCAGGTCTTGGTGCCGTTGACGGTATACTCTTCTCCCTCCCGTGTGGCCGAAGTGCGGATGGCCTGCAGGTCGGTGCCGCAGTCCGGCTCCGTGAGCGCCAGGCCGCCCTGCAATTCGCCCGTGGCAAAACGGGGCAGGAAGCGTTGCTTTTGCTCGCCCGTGCCGAAGCGCTGCACCGCGGCGGACATGATCAGGTGCGAGTTGAATATCCCTGTGAGGGACATCCACACCACCGAGATACGCTCCACGATCTTGGCATAGGTGCTGGCCGACAGCCCCAGCCCGCCGTACTCCTGGGGAATGATGGCGCCAAACAGGCCCATTTCCTTCATTTGCGCCACCACCTCATGGGGATAGATGTCGTCGTGCTCCCACTCCCTCACATGAGGCTTCACATCCCGTTCCAGAAAGCGGTCGATGCTTTCCAGAATGAGGGATTCTTCCGGTTGGTTGTTCTCCATGGCCTGTATGCTCCATTAGCCGCCCAGCCCGGCCGCGATTTCCCGTGCGTCGCGGTCATCCAGGCTGAGAATCAGATCGCGGATGGCTTCCGCCCGGCGAGGCGCCACGGCCAGCTCCGCATTTTCCATGAACTTGGCCACTACCTCCTCGTTGCTCAAGGGCCTGTCGTCCGCCCCCCGGTTGATATGCTCCCGGTGGCGGTAGGTGTGGCCCTTAGCCGTGGTGACGATCACTTCACCGGAATAGGCCCGGGGAAAGGGCGAATCCGGATCGGGGCCGTATTCCACCTTGTCCGCCAGAGCCAGGATTTCCGGGTCGAAGAGAGCATCGGGTTCCAGTTCGGCCAGTCCGAATTTTCCGCGTACAAGGCAGGCAGCCACGATATACTGCACGCTGAACTTGGCGTCGTAATCGCTGACGGGACGGCGCTTCCTGGCCTCTGGTTCGCAGATTACTTCGATTACCACATCGGAGGGCACGAGCACGGTGATTTTCTTAATTTCGGCGGGCTTGATTTGGTGCTTGCGCACCAGCTCCAGTGCCGCGTCCGCGCAGCCATGGGTGAAGTGGCAGGCCGGAAAGGGTTTCACGCCCACCCGCTCGATTTCCCAGGTCTCGCCCAATCCCGCCGTGGCCAGTTTCAACTCGGCTCGCTCCTGTGAAGCACCCATATAGATGTTGTAGAGCCCAAAGCGCCCTTCATAGGCCCGGGCAGGACCCACGAATCCTTGCCGCGCCAGTGCCGCCGCGGTGATGCCCGCCACCCCCGCCCAGCCGGGATGCATGCGCTTCGTCCACGCGCCATCTTCCAGGAATTCCTGGCTGCCCGCCGCGGTGCTCAATGCGACTCCCTGGGCCATTGCCAGCTGTTCGGCGTTGCATCCGAACAGCCTTCCGGCGATCAACGCACAGGCGAAAGCGCCCACCAACCCGGTGGGATGAAATCCGCTTTGGTGAAAGCCTCCCTTGGCGGCGAGGGCGATGCGCGCGCCCGCCTCGACGCCAAGCACGTAGGCCGTGAGCAGGTCCCTGCCATGCGCCCGAGTGTGCTCGGCCATCCCCAAGGCACAGGGAAAGCTGCTGGCGGTAATGTGGATGATGCCCGCCATGTGAGTATCGTCGTAGTCCAGCCCGTGCACCAGTATTCCGTTCACCAGCACGGCATCGCGCAAGGGCAACCGGGCCGGAAATCCGATCACACTGGCTTCTCCGGCGCCTGCCAGGCCCTGTATGGCCGTGAGGGTTTTATGGGCGAATTCCCAGCCGGTGGACGCGAATGCGATTCCTACGGCGTCCAGAATCAGATGCTTGGCACGCTCCCGCACTCGCTCCGGTATGGCTTCATGGGTCAGCCTAGCGGCGAAATCGGCCAGCAGAGCGGAAATGAAGGGCTGCCGGGACTGTGGTTGTGCCTCATCCGCGAGGCCGGGCTTGGGCTTCTGATATTCGGATTTCATGGCGGGTCTCCGGGGGAGGGCGGTTGGACACGGGCAGGACAACTGCCGCCTCCGCGGCCAAATCTTGCGCGCATGTCCGGCAATCTGCCGGCACAACTCCGGTTTCTGACCGGATATTTCTGCTGGGTGCGGAGTCTATTTTACCTGTGCCATAGCGCCGCACGGCCTGTCAATCGGCACCGACGGATTCAGTAATTGGCAACGTCATCCACCGCGTAGCCGCGCTTGGCCACCAGCACCGTGCGCTCGAAGGTCATGAAGACCGTTCCGTCCGCCTTCATGCCGGTGGTTTTGACCTGCACGATCCCGTGGTGAGGGCGGGACTTGGATTCACGTTTGGAAAGAACTTGCGACTCCGCGTAGATTGTATCGCCCGCGAAGACGGGAGCGGTAAGGCGGATGTCCGTCCAGCCCAGGTTGCCCACCGCCTTCTGGCTGACGTCGCTCACGCTCATCCCGGTCACGATAGCCAGTGTGAGGGTACTGTTCACGAGGGGCTTGCCAAACTCCGACTTCGCCGCATAGGCCGCATCGAAATGGATCGGGTGGTTGTTCATGGTGAGCAGGGTAAACCAGGTATTGTCCGCTTCGCTGAGAGTGCGGCCAGGCCGGTGCTCATACACGTCGCCTTCCTTGAAGTCCTCAAAATACCTGCCGTAGGATTCGCGGTAGCGGCCAGGACCCACCTCTTTGATTCTATCGCTCATGGCTTCGTTCCTTCCACCGCGTTGAGGAGCGTCCGTGTCTGGTTGCCCAATTTAGAATGCAGATTCGCCAATTTGAATTCCGCGCCGGCGGGAGACCTCCAGGCCACATGTACGCCTTGCACCCCTCTTTCCTTCCAGTCACTGGCGAAGGATTTAAGACCGAGGTTGACGGCACGAGTCGGGTTGTTAAGCTGTTGCTGTGTCTTCACGGGGAATCCGATTGGGCGTTGCCGAAGGCGCCCGCGAGGGGACGCACAATTGCTTCGCTTTCTACTACGAACGGCAAGGCAAGCCAACCGTAAGCATGAAAACGGAGGCTATGCCGTTACGCGCCGGCCAGCAGCCAGAGGATTCGGTGAGCGGCTCGGGCCGTACTTCATCATTATATCCAATGCAGCCGAAACCTCAGATGTGACGCCGCCGCGGATGAAGATGGTTACCGCTGCCATCCGTACCACTGATCTGATCTGCCCCCCTTAAATCGATCCAGTTTCAACATCAGGATTGGGGCTGGACCGATC
>JAPUIH010000303.1 GCA_027297205.1 SAR324 cluster bacterium
TGTAGCTGCCTTGCACCGCCGCGCGGCCATTGGCGTGGAAGCGCTGAAACAAACCGTGCCGAACCACCTCGCCCTGCTTGTTGATGCGGGAATTGACCCGGATCTTAATCTGCTCATTGGGGTAATAGAGCAGACGCACGTCCGCGGCGGCGCTGTGCCAGCACAGCAGGAGCATCACCGCGGCGAGTGGCACGCAAAGCCGCCTCACCCATTCAAGCGGGCGTGGTTTTTGAAAATAATGTGACATGATTCGCGTTATCGTGGCATCTGCATCGCGCGCATGTATAGAGCGACTGAATCGGGGTCCCCTGGAGCAACCCCCGCATCTCCATCAATGCCATCAGCCGTGCAAATTTCCCGCCAGGCAAGGTGCCCCGGCCTAGGGTCTGGTTGATAACCCCTGTTACAACACATTGTCATTGCGAGGTCCTTGCAGCGGGCCGAAGAATCTCATTTTTATTAGCCAGTAGGATTCTTAGCTGCGCTCAAATTGACAGTGCGGCGGATTCCTAGGCACCATAATCGGCTTTTTAAAATACAACCTAGCCATCCGGCGTTGGCTGTTGGATTGCCCGCCAAGTGCGCATGGCTTGGTGTATGGCCTTCACGTCGTGCACGCGGATCATGTGCGCCCCCTGGTTTACCGCGAAAAGTGTGGAAACCAGGGTGCCGGGCAGGCGTTTCTTGGGGTCCTTTTCCCCCGTGATCCGGCCCAGGGAGCCCTTGCGGGAAGTGCATACCAGCAGCGGTCTGTGCAGGCCGTGCAGTTGGCCCAGCTGGCGCAGCAGCAGCATATTGTCCTGCAGGGATTTTCCGAAGCCGTATCCGGGATCGAGTATGATGTGGGTCAGCCCCTCCGCCTCGGCTTGGGCGATGCGTGTTGCAAAAAATTCGCCCATGGCTTCCATCAAAGGGGGGGCCCCCGCGGCACGGGGCAGAGCGAAGTTGTTGTACATCACCACCAGCGGCACCCCATGGCGGGCCGCCACCCGCGCCATTTCCAGGTCCGTCAACCCGCTCACATCGTTGATCAGTTGCGCCCCCAGCTTCAGGCAGGCTTCGGCCACTTCCGGCTTCTGGGTGTCGATGGACAGGGGCAGCGGCACGTTTCCCACCAGCCGCTCCACGATGGGCAGTATCCGTCCCAACTCCTCTTCCGTGGAAACGGGTTTGGCGAGGGGGTGGGACGAGGCGCCACCCAGATCGATTATGTCCGCCTGTTCACTGACCATTGCCTGCGCCCGCCGCAGCGCCGCGTCCAACTCCAGAAACTCTCCGCCATCGGAAAAGGAATCCGGCGTGGCATTGAGCACACCCATAATGAGCGGCTCCCGAAATTCCCAACTCGCCGCCCCGACCCGCCAGGGGGGAGCGGGCAGCAGGGAGCCGTCCGCCGGCCGTCTGGAATCTTCGGAATCTGTGGATGAGGCTGTCATGGACTCCAGTGGGATAGGCGGAACGGGCGTTTCCCGCAATGCGCTGTCAATAGCGATCAGTCCAACAGAGTGAAGCGGGGCGGATCGCCGTGCTCCCGCGCGACACGGCCCTCGCTTTCCAGTTTGTCCAGATGTGAAAGCACCGACTGTCCGGCAGCCGCGTACAGCCGCTCCGGATATTCCCTGTAAATGGAGCGCACCATTTCCTCCACGGTGTGCCGGCCGCCGGAGAGCTCGCTCAGTATTTGCTGTTCGCGCTGCAGGCGATGGGCCAGGTATTCCGCGATCTTCTCGCGGGGGGTGTCGATCACCGGGCCATGACCGGGGTATATGCGCGCCAGGTCCAGGGTTTGCAACTTGCGCAGGGTGTCCAGGTAATGGGTCAGATTGCCGCCATCCTGGGGTATGACCGTCGTGCCCACACCCAGAATCACATCACCGGTGAACAGAGCCCGCTCTTCTTTCAGGTAATAGCAGATATGATCCTGGGCATGGCCAGGGGTGTGCACTGCGCGCAGGGTGTAGCCGTCGCCGGTAAAAAGCTGTCCGTCCACGATGGGCTCGAGGCTCAGATCGTATGCGCGGTCCCGCTCCGGCCAGGGAAATTTATGCACCGGAATGCCGGGGAACTCACCGAGCACGTCCGCCACCCCGCCGATGTGATCCCCATGCACATGGGTCAACAGAATTCTGGTCAAAGGCCGGAACCCCTCCCTGGCCAGATGCGCTTTCAGCAAATCGAGATATTCCGGCAAACCAACGCCCGTGTCCATCAGCAGGGGCGTCCCGCCCGGTGCACCCAGCAGGTAGGTGTTGGTGCCTGGCCCCGTAAAGGCGGAAGGATTGAGCCCCAGCACGCGATGAACCTGTTCGCTCAGCACGGCGGTGCGGGGAAAGTTCTCGGCGCCGGGAAGCAGGTCTGGCATCGGAGCTCCGTCGGAATGGATATTGGCAGATCAGGGCGGGACTTCCGCCCACTCGTATTTGAGTATACTGTCATACTCCAGATTGCTTCAAAAAATCATGCCGCACGGCCATGGGGTGATTCCGTCAGGGGTAAGGGCCGCACCGTGCCGCGGAGCCTGGGTGTGCCCCAGGGTCTGTTGGCGCGAAGGCGTATGATCCGCATGATCGCCACTGTAATATCAATAAGCGTTATGCGGCCGCCCGGCGGCCGCTGAAGAAGTGAGGGAGCGAAGGGAGGAGCCATGACACCGGAACGATTGGTGGAGTTGCTGTCTAATCCCAAAGTTACGGAGAAGCTGGAGGAAATGCTGGGAAGCCCCCAGCTGCGGGAAAAGCTGCTGGAGTTGCTGGGCGACCCGGCGGTTGGCCATAAACTGGAGGGCCTGCTGGGTAGCCTGAATCTGCGGCCGCTGCTGGCGGGGTACTGGGAGGCCGGGGCCGCCGGAGCCGCCGCGCTGGTGGCGTTGGGGCTGCTCAACCTGCTGGGATTGCTCTACGCCATCCGCTTGCTGCGGCGGCTGGTGATGGATTTGGAACGCAAGGAATGAGCGAATCCGAAGTTGAGCGCGCGGGGCAGAGAGATGCGCTGAGCGCGGGACGGAGCGATGCGCTGTTTGCCTGGAGCGTGTTGCTGTTCGCGGGCGCGGGGTTGCTGTTGCTGCTCTTCGAGCCAGGGGCGCCCTTGGAGGGAGGGAGCCAGCCCGCTCTGCGCGCCATCATGCATCTGCTCGCCCTGGGGGTGGTGCTGGGGGTGTATTACCTGCTGCAGGACAGGCTCTGGGAACGGCTTTATATCCGCCGCCCGGTGCTGCCCTGGCTGCCGCCCCTGATCTGGATTTTTCACGTGAGTGGCGTGGCCCTGCTGGCGGGGGGATTTTTCTGGAATTACACGTTGATGGCCCATGTGGGCGGACATTATCTGGTGCCCACGGCCATTGCCGCTTCCTTTCTGCGGGGGGTCTTTACAGCCGCCCTGCGCCCGGAGGGTGCGCCACGTCATCTGGCCGCCCACCTGCCTGGGCTGGGACTGCTGGTGACCATGGGGCTGGGCGCCATGATGGTGCTGGACGCCTACGGCGGCGGCTACGGCATCTACACGCCTCATACGATTCTTGTGCATGCCGTGGCGGGCGGGTTCCTGTTCTTCCTGCCTTTCGTGCTTTGCCAGGGCAGCGCGCAAGCGGCGCGGTGCGAGGCCGCGCCCTTCTCTTCCACGGCCTTTGTGTTGCTCCCGGTGGGGCTGGCCGCCGCTGGTGTAATGGCGGTGGCGCTGCCGGGCATGCGCGGTGGCTACGAGATCGCGCTGCCCGCCGGGTTGGCCTTGCTGGGCGGGGTCGCATTGTGGGTAGGAATGCCGTGGGTGGGGTTGCCGGCCCTGGGAACACGCAAGCCGCTCACCTTCCAGGCTTTGCGCCGCTCCCTGTGGAGCGCCCTGGGGGTGTTGCTGCTGTTTGCTGCCATACGCGCCGCGGGAGGCATGGCACTGCCGGAGGCGCGGGAGCTGATGCGCTTCGCTGTCACCCTGTTTCTCTTCGCCGTGGCCCTGCCCGAAGTGCTGACCCGCCTGGACGAAACGCCCTGGAGAGCGCGCAGTGAGCCTTCCGCGGGGGCTGCGGCCCTGCTGTTCACATTGCTGCTGATGGTGGCGGGATTGCTGCTGGTGGCCCAATTGATGGGCTCCGCCCTGCTGGTGCGGGGGGCGGCCCTGCTCGGGTTGGGCGCGCTGGGCTGGCAGGCCTGGCGGCTGCGGGTGGCGCAGCGCCCCTGAAATTCAAGTGCCTGCCGCCGGGCGGTCTGGCATGCATCTGCCGGCAGCGTGGGCGGCGCGAAGCGCACATGGACAGCGCAGGCTCCACCCGGCCAGACGGTCTCTATCAGCCGGTGGGGGCCGCTTACTATTCCCCCAGCCGCTTGTACTGCAAACCCGTGGGGTAGGGCGAGTCCGCGCCGGTATCCACGCGCATGGTGATGTTGAACTTGTTGCCGAAGTTGTACACCGCGGCGCCGAACACCAGCTCCACGATTTCCTCCTCGGAATACTCATCTTTCAGCTTGGCGAAGAAATCGTCATCCACCATATGCGGGTCCGAGGACATGCGCAGGGACAGCTCCACCGCCAGGGCTTCCCGGCTGCTGAGCTTATCCGTATCGATATGACCTTTAATGTGCGGCTCCTTGGGGGCCACCTGCTCGCTCACCGGAGCGAGTCGGACGGTCATTCAGTAGGCGCAGGAATTGATTTCTCCCGCCTTGAGCCTCATCATCTCGTGAATATAAGTCTCGATCTTGCCCTTGCCGCCAAACAACTCGCCGAATACGCTGGCGATGGCCTTCAGCAGTTCCGGACGGCGGGCCATCAGCCCGAACATTTCCGTGTCCTGGAATCCCCCCTTGGAGAACTCCAGAATTCCTTCCACTTCCGCGTCCTGCCCCTGGCCGAGGGGGATGGGCTTTATGCGCGTAGGCATGGGCAGCTCCTTTTCTGAGTTACACTGAGGAAAATTTGCCGGGATTCCGCCGAATCTAGCAGCGGCCCCAGCACAAGGCAAGAATCGATTCCGGTTCCGGCCCTGCATGCTCTTGGATCAACGCCGCATTTCACGGAGATACGCGCGGATTATCTGTAAATCGGGATACGGATGGCGCGGAACAGTTCCCGCGCGGCTTCTCCACGGCACGGGCCGCCTAGTCCGCGGCGCGGAGCCCGTATTCCGCGCGGTAACGCTCCACTTTGCCCAGCATGGCCTGCAGCCCCGGTTCTTCCACGCCGAGCCGGGCCAGTTCGCCCAGCAGTTCGCGCAGGTAGTCGTGGGCGGCGCCGCTCATGCCCACGCCGCTGGCCAGCAGTTCCACGATGCGCCG
>JAPUIH010000304.1 GCA_027297205.1 SAR324 cluster bacterium
TGGTGGAGTACAACTGCCGCTTCGGCGATCCGGAATGCCAACCCTTGATGATGATGCTGGAATCGGACCTGGCCGACCTGCTGGACGGCGCCGCGCGGGGTGAAATCGCCCAGGTCAAGCCCCGCTGGCGCAAGGGCGCCGCGGCATGTATTGTAATGGCATCAGGGGGTTATCCCGGCGAATACAGCAAAGGCGCCGCCATCCACGGGCTCGGTCAAACGGAAGAAGATGACACGGCACGGGTGTTCCATGCGGGAACGGTCCGCTCCAACGGCGGATGGGCCACCAACGGTGGACGGGTGCTGGGGGTGACCGCCTGGGGCGAGAACCTGAGCGCGGCCCTGGAGCGCGGTTACCGCATGGTGGAGGGAATCAGCTGGGAAGGGGCAACCTATCGCAGGGACATCGGTTTGAAGGGCTTGAAGCACGACCGCGCGGGAAGGCCCGGCGTGAATGTGGGCATTGTGCTGGGCAGCGCATCGGACATGGAAATAGCTGACAAGGTCACCTCCGTGCTGGAGCGGCTGAACATCGGATACGAGCTTGCCGTGGCCTCGGCCCACCGCACTCCGCAACGGGTGAGCCGCTTCATCAAGGCCTGCCAGGAGCAGGGCGCGGAGGTATTCATCGCCATCGCAGGCATGGCCGCCGCCCTGCCGGGCGTGGTCGCAGCGGAAACCGTGCTTCCGGTAATCGGCGTGCCCGTGAAATCCTCTGCCTTCGAGGGCATGGACGCCCTGCTTTCCATCGCGCAAATGCCGCCCGGCGTGCCCGTGGCCACCGTGGGTGTTAACGGCGGAGCCAACGCGGCGTTACTGGCCGCGGAAATACTGGCGCTCAAGTATCCCGACCTGCAAGCTGGATTGAAGGAATACCGGCTGGACCAGGAAAACCAGATTGAGGAAGCCCATCGCGCGGCGGGACTTTCCAAGCTCATCTGACAGGTGCCATGGCTGGCGACGCAATTATTGTCTCAAACTGGAGCGATTCATCCTTCGCCCTGGACGTGGCACATAATTTCGGGCAAACCACGGATATCTCCGACCTGATTTCCCTGAAAATCTTCGCCAACTCGGAGTTTTGTCCGCGCTTCCTGGTGGACGACTCGGACCTGGAGTCCATCGGCTGCGGATTGGAGGGCAAGCTGGTCTACCTGATTTCCACCACCTCCTCCCAGTTTTCGCGCATCGAGCTGGCCACCCGCAATTTCCTGATCGCCTCTGCCGCCAAGGAGAACGGCGCGGAGCGGGTGGTGCTGGTGGAGCCGGATTTGTTTTTCTCGGCCCAGGACCGCGGGCCGCACTTCCTGGATCACCCGCAGATGACTTCCCCGGAGGAGCGCAAGAAATTCGACGGGCAGCCGTTCTCCGCCCAGTTGTACGGAGAAATTCTGCGCACCTCGGGCGTGGACCAGGTGGTCACGGTGCACAACCACAAACCCGCGGTGCTGGCCCAAATTTACGGGAACATCTTCCAGGACGCGGAAGAAAAGCTGCCCTTTGTCAATCTGGACATCGCCCACATCGTCGCCAACTTTATCCAGCGCACGGTCTCGGTGGAGAAGAACGGCGCCAACCTGGGCTTCGTGGCGCCGGACCATGGTGCGGCGGAGTTCGTGAGCCGGGTGCGGGAATTCACCGGGCTGCAGCAATCGGTGCTGGTGGTGCTGGACAAGACCCGGCTGGGCCAGCGCAGCGTGGAGATCACTTCCTCCGACGACCTGACCGAGCTAAAGGGGCGGGAGGTATTCATCCTGGACGATATGGTGCGCACGGGCGGCACTATCGCGGGGGCCATCAAATTTCTGGCGGAAAATCGGGCCACTCGTCCGGAGAACATATTTTTCTACTGCACCCACTCCTACATTTCGCCGGAAGGGCGGGAAAACCTGAACTCGCCGCACCTCACCGAGTTTATCACCACCAACACCCTGCCCAATGTGCTCAATCGGGACGACCAGGGGCGGCTGAGGCGCAAGATGGTGGTGCTGAAAATCGAAAACTGGATCGCCGACGCTCTCACCCATTGCCTGGAAGGCGGACAACTGCCCACGGAACGCTACGGGGCGCTCTCCGTATCCCCAGCCGATCAGTTCTACAAGCTGGACTACTCAAGCAAGAACCTGCGCCGCGCGGCCCAGCCTGAAAATCAGCTCACCTTCCCTCTCAGCACCACCTGAGCCTGCCGGCCTCAAGCGCCCACTGCTATTGGCC
The DNA here is from genome assembly GCA_027297205.1 of SAR324 cluster bacterium. Taxonomy (GTDB): domain Bacteria; phylum SAR324; class SAR324; order SAR324; family JACQKK01; genus JAPUIH01. The sequence goes on from JAPUIH010000304.1 coordinate 2,214, forward strand.
TTTTCCCTCTTGGCGCTGCTCGGCTCCGAGCCGCCCCAGGGGATAGTCTTCCAGATTGACGAAGCGCATCATGGCGGCGAGATGGGGATGCACCTCGCGCACACGCAGATACATCTGCTGGGCCATGGAGCGGTAGGCGGGATGGCCCTGGGGGGAGCTGCGCAGTTCCACCATCCACATCAATGCCCGCAGGTTGATGCGCATGAACCAGCGGAGGCGGTAGGCCATTGGCACTACATACTGCGCCTCGGAGGGGTAATCCGCGCTGATGGATTCGTGTACCGCGGCGGCGCGGTCCATCATTTTCTCAAACGGCCCCGCCAAGCCCGCCGCCCGCAATTCTTCGGACATTTCATAGCCCCAGCGGGTGGAAAGCAGCTGCCGGGATTGGGTGAGCATGCGGTGGCGGTGCATATCCCGGTACATGCCAAAATCCCCCAGCAAATCGAAGGTGTAATAAACCATCTCCAGGGCGCGGGGCGGCTTGTGGCGGCGGTTGCCGCGCAGATCGGCCAGATCCTCAAAGATGGCCGCCCGGGCGGCTTCCGGCATTCCCGCCGCCCATTCCCGCAACTGGGCAAGGGGCAACTCCGTCTCCGGGAAGGCCAGGGCGGCCAGTACCCGGGCCTCCGCATGCGGGTCATGCTCCACCAGCTCCACGGCATTCGGTTCCTTGGGTGGATCGCCGGCAGGAATGCTCTGCACCAGGTTACTCAGGGCGGATTGTTGGGCCGCGTCGAACTCCCGAAATCCTTCAAAGTGATGATGTTCCGTGCTGGCACGGCGAATGAAGGAAGGGATGATTTTTCCCAGCTCCCCACCCATCGCTTCGGCCAATTCACGCAGTTCGGCCAGGGTCGCGAGCCGCAGCTTGACAAGCAGGGACTCAAAGAAGCGGCCATTGCCGAAGATGCCCATGTTGGTCACAGTGGAGGCGGGCAGCAGGCCGCGCAGCGCGTCCAGGGCCCTCGCCCGCACGGAACGGTTGTAGGCCCCCTGGCTCACCCCCGTGGACCGGGGCGTCTCCGATTCGATGAATGCCATCATGGGCGGGATCAAATCCCGATAGGTCTCAAAGAGCGCCCGGTTGATCTCAAGGTAGGCATCGCGGTGTGGAGAGGCCATTAGCCGGGGCTCCTTGTAGAACAGAAAATCTCCCTCTTGTTTCTCGGCAAAGGAAACATAGCGGGTGGACTTTTCCAGGGGCGAGCCGCCGATGCGGGCATCCTGCAACACCTTGGTGGCAATCATGGACACGTTTTCGATGGCCAGGTGCGCTCCGCCCAGCTCGCCTGGCCATCGAGGATACGGTCGTAGAAGTCCTGGGCGCGTTCCACGGCCAACTGCGATTCCCTGGCCACCGCCGCACCCTGGCCGCCGCGCGTCCCGCCTTCGATGGCGGCCAGCTCAGCATCCGGCGCTTCGATGAACTCTTTCAGCAGCAACTCCCGCAGGCCCAGGGTGGAGCGGGAATAGCGGGAAAACAGCGCACCTTTAACGACTTCGGGCAGGTTAGTGAGGGCAAAGACGGGGCCATCCATATTGGTCACGTAGGGAGCCAGCAACTCCTTTTCCTGCGGCGTAAACCGGCCGGCGCCCTTTAACATACTTTTGTTCATCCAGGAAAATATATGCTAATATCCGAACCCAAAATCACGGGTTACCTTGCAGGCAGCTTACGGCCAATCCTCCCTCCATGCAAACACTTGCAGCGGAGCCACAGACGCGGCAGGAGCGGGGGATAAGCAAGGCATCGTAACCCGGCAACCGTCCAGCCATCACTCTGCGAAGGTGCCCCATGAGTCTCGATATCGACAACCGCAAAGACCAGGACCTGGGCAGGGGCGTCGCGCTTACCGCCGCGGGTGCGGCGATGGTTTTGCTGAAGTTCGTTATTCCCTGGGTAGCGCCCCTGGCCATCGCGGCCTACGGCATTTACCAGCTTTTCAAGAAGAACTACTGGGAATGCGCGATCATGCTGGGCGCTGCCGTAGTGCTGTTCTTTTTGCAAGGCCTCGTCGGATGGATTTTGCTGTTGTGCGGCGCGGGGATGGCCGGTTTTGGATTGTTCTTCCTGATACGCGGCATTCGGGGCCAGTATCTAATCGATTGACATTAAATGAGACGCGCAGCGATGAAATACAGATTCAGCGTGCTGGGCCGTGATTTTTCCATTTCCGGCGGGCTCTGGATGGGCAGCCTGCTGATTGCATTGCTTTGGGTGAGCCCGGTAATGGGGCAGGACATGATCCGCCTGGACAACCACACGAAGACCTACCCGGAAAACGAGGTCATTCCGGATTGGGATGACAAAAAGATCTCGCCCCTCTTCGGCAGCGGGGACAAATTCTACTTCCGCTTCGTGCACAAGAGTGACCAGGAGCATTATCTGCACTTGGCCAGCGGAGACGACAATTCCTTTTCCGTCGGTTCGACCAAGGCCTTTGAAGTGCCCCAATATCCCATCCTGGAATGGGAATGGAAGATCACCAAATTGCCCAAAGGCGGGGACGTGCGGATCGAGGACAAGGACGACCAGGCGGGTTCCATGTGCCTGGTGGTGGACCCCGGCCTGACCGGATTCGATTCCCTCTGTTACGTCTGGGAAAACAAGGGGCCAAAGAACACACCGATTACCAGCAGCAAGCGCGATGCCTCCAAATACATAATTTTGCGCACCCCTGGGGATGATCAACTCGGCAAGTGGTACAAAGAAAAGCGCAATATCCATGAAGACTACAAGAAACTGTTTGGAAAGGAGCCCGACGAAAAGGCGGTGATTGGCGTGCAAATCGATTCTGACGATACGGAAAGCTCAGGGGAGGCGTTCTACAGAAACATCATTCTCCGAAAACGCTGACACCAGCCCGAAGTGAGGAACGTCTCCCCCAGCGGAGGCGCTCCCGCATTCCAGAGTTTTCCAGACAGCAACCGGCCAGATAATTCGAAGCGGCGCGGCGCAAAATGTGCGCGCCCGTCCTCCATCTGCGGTATATCCTCCCGCTTCGGTCATGACCAAGGGTTTTGGCCAGCGCAGCGTCCCAACCCGCGGGCGCTGCTCCCGCGGAGGGCCGCCCCCAATTCACGCCAATGCGAATAATTTCATGGATGCCAATACCGCGGAAGTTTCTCTCCAAGATCGAATTCGGCCACTGCTGCACAGTGGAACTCCTGCCAAGTTGAAGTCTCTTTTGAGGAGAACGGACCCCGTGGACATGGCGGCCGCGTTCTTCGAGTTTCCCCTGGAGGAGCAGCTTGGCCTGATGGGCATGATGCCAAAGGATCGCGCCGCCGCGGTGCTCTGTGAATTGGATCATCCTGCCGCCCAAGCCTTGCTGTTGGAGCTGGATCTGAGCGAGTTGGCACGGCTGATTCCGTCCATGGAGCCGGACGATGCCGCGGACATGGTGGGCATGATGGAAAAGGGACGGGCCGATGAATTGTTGGCGCGCTTGCCGCGCCTTGCGCGCGATACGATCAACTACCTGCTCAGTTACGACGAGGAGTCCGCAGGGGGCCTGATGGACCCGGATGTGGTGCGCGTGGGAGAGCACCTGACGGTCAAGGCGGCCATCGAGGAGGTGCGGCGTTACGTGGAGCGGGTACGCCTGGACGAGTTTTTTTCCTTCTACGTCGTTACTTCGGACGGAACGCTGGTGGGGACGGTGCCCAACTGGAAAATGCTGTTGGCCAAACCGCAACAGAAGATCAGCGAGATCATGGACCCTGCCGTGGTGGCCGTGGAGGCCAGCTTGGATCAGGAGGTAATCTCCAGGCTGGTGCGAGACCATGATCTGGTGTCCGTGCCCGTGGTGGATGAGCAACACCACCTGATCGGAAGGATCACCCACGACGACATCGTGGACGTGATCGATGAAGAACATGAGGAGGACCTGGGCCGCCTCACGGGCACCATGGGGGAAGAGGTGCGCGAGCATTCGCTGTGGCATACGATCCGCCTGCGCTTTCCCTGGTTGTTTGTGGCGCTGGTGGGAGAGTTTCTTCTGGCCCTGTTCATGAAAAACACGGAAAATTTTCTGCTGGCCACGCCGCAGCTGGCCTTTTTTTTTCCTTTGATCATGGCCATGGGCGGCACCTCGGGAATCCAGTCTTCCTCCCTGGTGATTCGAGGATTGGCCACGGGCGAGATTGCGCTTACCCACTGGCGGCGGCGGGTGATGAGGGAATTCGTCGTGGCGCTGGCGATCGGACTGCTGTTTGCCATACTACTCATCGCCGCGGGTTCGGGCATGACCGGAGATCCCATGCTGGCCATTGCGGTGGGCCTGGCCACCATGGCCGGGATTCTGCTCGCAGCCACAGGGGGCACGGCCATCCCCATCGCTCTCAGTTCGCTGGGCTTCGATCCCGCTCTGGCCACTGGGCCGTTCATTACCACGCTTAACGACATTGTGGGCATCCTGGTGTATCTGGGTATCGCCTACCTGCTGATGGGCTGAGCGTTAGCCGGCCGTGACCTGGCGCGCGCAAGTCCCTGGCCCACATGCGGAGCCCGTGGCAATGCGCGAATGGATGGGATAAGCTTTTTCCCGGGCTGAACCAGCAAGGAGCTGATGCATGAAAGGTGTGATCCTCGCCGCCGGGTACGGAACCCGCTTTCTACCCGGCAGCAAGACCATTCCCAAGGAAATGTTTCCCCTCATCGACACCCCGGCAATCGACCTGATCGTCAGGGAATTTGCCGAGGCCGGCATCCGCGATGTGCTGGTGGTCACCTCCCGGCGCAAGAAAAGCCTGGAGGATTACTTCGACCGCGAAGTGGAACTGGAAGCCCTATTCGCGGATGAGGGGAATGCGGACAAGCAGCGGCAGATCGAGCCGGCGCAGTTGAATTTTTTTTTCCTGCGCCAACAGCGCATGGCGGGAACGGCGGACGCCCTGCTGCAGGTGGAGCCGTTCGTGGGGAACGAGCCTTTTGTGGTGGCTTATCCGGACGATATTTTACTGCAAGGGCCGTCCCTCTCCGGACAGTTAATGCAGTTGCACCGGGAAACCGGAAAGATCGTGCTGGCCGCCCAGGAGCTTCCAAAAGGCGATGTCTCTCGCTATGGCGTGATCGACTCCCACGAGCAGGACGGCGTAGAACTCGTGCGGGCCATGGTGGAAAAGCCGGCACCTGGGACGGAACCCTCGCGGCTGGTTTCCTACGGCAGGTACGTGTATACGTCCGAGATTTTCCCGGCGCTGGAAAAAATCCGGCATCACCAAGCTGGAAGCGAAGAGTTTACCCAGACCGAAGTTGTCAACCAACTCGCCGAGGCAGGGCGGGTGGTGGTCAAGCGATTCGAGGGCCGGTTGATCGACGTGGGGACGCCGCAGGGGTACCTGCATGCAATCGTGGAATACGGGCTGTACCGGGAGGAATTCCGGGAGCCTTTGCTGGATTATCTCCAGGCGGTGCTGACACGGGAGGGAAGAGCCTAGCCGGCTATTCTTCGTCTCCCAGATCGAAAGCCACTTGGCTCAGTTCCTCCTTGTCCTGTTTGAGCAGCATTTCCACCTTTTTTTCTGCTTCGGCCAGCCGCCCATGGCATTGCCGGCTCCACTGAATTCCTTCTTCGAAGGTCTTCAAGGCCTCCTCCAATCCCACCGAGCCGTCCTCTAGCTTGCGCACGGACTCTTCCAGTTTTTTCAGGGCCTTTTCGAAACTTACCGTGGCCATCTGCCGATCTCCCAATTCAGGGGTTGCGGAGCAGCCGGCACGCCCACCAACCCTCCCGTTGCGCGGAAGCGAGCATGCTCCATTCCCGCTCGCCATAAATCGCTTCGATTTGTGGGTGCTCGCTCTGCAAAATACCACTTAACACGAGGCAGCCCCCCGGTGATGTCAGGTGCGCCAGCGCCCCGGCCAGGTCCGCCAGGATGGGCGTGGTCAGGTTCGCCAGCACCAGTGGAAAGCCGCCGGTCAGGCAATCCGGCCGCCCCCGCACCAGCATAGGCGCCGGCGCCAGTCCATTCAAATGGAAATTGCGCCGCACTTCCGCCAGCGCCGGCCCCTCGATATCCAGCCCCCACACCCGCGCCACACCGAGCAGCCGGGCGGCGATGGATAGAATGCCCGAACCTGTTCCCACGTCCAGCAATGCATCGGGCGGAGGAACAGATTCCAACTGCGCCTCTATCAGTTCCAGGGCCAGGGCCGTGGAAGGATGGCGCCCCGTGCCAAAACCCTGCCCAGGATCAATGATCAAGGACACCCGTCCCTCAGGTGTCTTGCCGGGCGCGGGCAGGTCCCATGGGGGGCAGATCAGCAGACGCCGTCCTACCGGTGTGGCAGCGAAGTGCTCGCGCCAGGCATCCTGCCAGTTTTCCACTGCCCTGGAATTGAGCGAGAGCCGGAGGGGCGGGATCAGACCTGGATGGGCGGTGGAAAACACCCGTAGCCAGTCTTGCGCGGCGCCGGACGGCTCGGCCGGAAAAAAATAGCGCATGGCAAGGTGCCCCGGACTCTCCGCAATCTGCTCTGCTCCCTCCGCCCCGCGATCATAGCAGAACAGGCTCCAGAATTCTTCCGTCTCCGGAGCGAGTTCGACTTCCAATTCCCAGTACGATTGCTGTTGATCCGCGGACGGCGGACTGCGCGATGTTGCGGGCGACACCCCATGCTCTCCGGTTGCGGTGAAATTGTACCGGCCCGGCCCCACTCAAGCTGGTGGGCGGGAACGGCATTGCGGTACTGCACAATGGGACGGAAGGGCGCAGGGAAAGCACACTTCGAAAATAAACGGGGCCTACTTTTCCTTTTCGGCGGACTTGTCCCCGGCGGCAGGTTTCTCTTCCTGATCCAGCTCCGCGCTGGACTCGGCGCTGGATTCTTCTTCTTCCGCACCGCTTTCTCCGGAAGCCGCTTGCTGTTCCTCCTGCTCTTCCGCGGCTTCAGGCTCGGCGGATGCCTGCTCATCCGCGGCTTCAGGCTCGGCGGATGCCTGCTCTTCAGAGGCTTCAGGCTCGGCGGATGCCTCTTCTTCCGCGGCTTCGGGCTCGGCGGATTTCTCTTCTTCCGCGGCTTCGGACTCGGCGGATGCCTCTTCTTCCGAGGATTCGGGTACGGGGGCCGTTTCCG
>JAPUIH010000305.1 GCA_027297205.1 SAR324 cluster bacterium
GGCGCGAATGTCAAGATGTGCTTTGGGACCAGAAGCTTTAGTTCCGGGGGCATCCTTTGACCCGCCCCGCGATCTGAATAAGGTTGGTTAAGGCGCCTTTGGCGGCGGAGCCACACCCCAATGCATAATGGAATCTGACAGGAGGAGGCTGAATAAAGTGCCGGGCGTGCTGTTTCCACAATTGGGCTTCGCTACCGCGGAGGGCACCATCCTGAACTGGCTGCATGAGGTCGGGGAGCACGTGGAGGGAGGCACGCCGTTGGTGGAGGTGGCCTCCGAAAAGGCGATCAACGTGGTGGTGACACCGGTGGACGGCGTGCTGCTGGCTGTGTTCGCCCCCGCGGGTGCGATCGTACCCGAAGGCGAGACCCTGGGCTGGATCGGTCAGGACGGCGAGCAACCCCCGGAACTGACCTGCCGCTGGCTGGGCTGGGAGGCGGATATCGCGCCGCCGCCGGAGGACCTGGCGGTACGCCTGCAGGGCACCGCCCCCAACACCCGGGAAGCTGACAGGGAAGATGAGTTTCCACCTTTTCAGCCGCCCGAGCAGGTGGACAAGCGCTACCGGAGCCTGCTGAAAAAACAGATCCGCGACACCACCGGCAAGCGCATGAGCCAGAGCTGGGTGGACAAGCCCAAGGTGGACCTGTTCGCGGAGATCAATCTCTCCCAGGTAGTGGCCCACCGCGAGGCGGAAAAACAAGCCGGGCGGCAGCCACCCCCTTTCAACGTCTACATCGCCCATGCGGTGGTGCGCGCCTTCGAAGAGTTCCCACACCTGAACTGCAATTGGTTGGACGGACGGCGGGTGCCCCTGGAGGATATTCACGTGGGGGTGGCCGTGGCCCTGGAGGAAAGCCTGCTCACGATCTCATTAAAAAATCTGGGCGGACTCTCCCTGAGGGAGGTGGAGCGGCGCTACCGGAGCCTGATCCGCAAGGCCGCGGCCATGACCCTGCGGAGGGAGGACCTCTACGGCAGCAGCCTAACGGTGACCAACTTGGGTGAGTTTGAAATCTACGGGTTTACCCCCGTCATAAACCCTCCGGAAGTGTACATTCTGGGCATCGGCGAACTGAAAGATCGGGTGGTGGTGGTGGACGGGAAGATCATTGTGGCGCCCGTGAGCTACTTTTGCCTCAGCTTCGACCACCGGGGCGTTGACGGCGCGCCGGCCTCGCGGCTGCTGCGTAGCATCAAGCACCATCTGGAAGACTATCGCGATAACGACTGAGGCGGCTTGAGCCGCCATCAAGGGAGGCGGCCGCCCTACTCGTCGGAAATCATGAGGTCTTCGCTTCCCCCAAGACTGTCTTCGGGTGAGCGGCCCAGCATCTTTTCCTGCTGCTGCTGGTATTCCAGGCTGAAGCGTGCCAGAGGCATGATCAACAGCCGATTCGGATCGATAGGCTCTTCCGTGCCTTCGCAAAGGCCGTAGGTGCCATCCTCGATGCGCTCGAAGGCTTCTTCAATCTGCTTGAGGCGCCGCAGGTGGCGCTGATGAATAATCAGGGAGAATTCGCGGTCCCGCTCGCTGCTGGCCTGATCCACTTCATCGCCTACGTCGCCGCTTTCCTCGCGCTTCTTCAGGTCTTCCTTCATATGCATGTTCACCACGCGCAGGCTTTCCTCACGAATTTCCTCCATCTTGGCGATAATTTGGGTAAGCGTTTTATCTTCAACATGGGGGAGCCGGGGCGATTTCTTTCCCTTGGCGGCTTTCTTGCGGGCGGGCGCGGCTTTGGACACCTTGCCAGCCTTGGCTTTCACCGCGGTCTTGGCGGTCTTCGCCGCGGTCTTGGCGGTCTTCACCGCGGACTTGGCGGTCTTCGCCGGGGATTTTCCGCCTTTGCCCGCCAATGCGCCCTCTTTTCTCGCCGGCGGGGTTTTTTTGCCCTTGGTAATCTTTTTGGTATCTTTTGCCATAGTGACGAATGCGTGTCCGGTTAGACGATGTGCCGGAAGTCGGATTGCTCCGCCGGGACGACTTTCACCGCACCGGAAAGCGTCCCCTAAAGCCACAATTTGTGCGGCAATCCACCCAACGGCGCGGTTAACCCAACAAAAAAGGATTCATGTGATATTCCATCCGAGGCAAACACGCAACCAAAAAAAGACCTAAACCGGTTTGCGGAAGACGGGAGGATCGGGAGACCGGCGCGCTCGGCCGCGCGGTAGCTGATCCCGGGTATGCCCGGCGCGCCGGGTGCGAGATCAGCTTTCGAATGAAAATGGCTGGGAGCGGCAGGCAGCCCCGGGGAAAAGCCACTGCCCCGCCCCCAAAACATGGATAGTGCTTGCGGCTGCCTGCTAGGATAACCAGTGCAGGCTGTGCTCAAAGAAGGGCGCGAACACCAGGCTGATAATGGCCTGCAGCTTAATCAGAATGTTCAACGAGGGACCGGAAGTATCCTTGAGGGGGTCGCCCACCGTATCCCCTACCACGGCGGCCTTGTGGGTCTCGGAGCCCTTTCCGCCCAGCCGCCCAGCTTCAATGTATTTCTTCGCGTTGTCCCACGCTCCTCCCGAGTTGGCGGACGAGATGGCCAACACCACGCCGGTTACCAGACTGGCCACGAGCAGGCCCGCCAGCGGCTCTGGACCAAATAGAAATCCCACCACAATCGGAGTGAGGATAACCTGGGCTCCGGGGGCGATCATTTCCCGCAGGGAGGCGCGGGTGGATATGTCCACGCAGCGCCGGTAATCCGGGGTGCCCGGCTGGAAACCCAAATTGACGTGACGGCGCAGGTCTTCTTCCGGAGCAATGAAGCGGTTCGGCCCAATGGTTTCCTTATACGCCTCCACCAGCGCGTCCGCGCTGGAATAAGCAACGTCAATCATCTGCTGCCTGACGCGGATCACACGGTCCGTGGGTATGGTGCCGTCCTCCACCATGGCGTCCACGGCTTGCTCTGTGTACATGTAGGTTTCGCGCAGGCCGGGGATACTGGCGAACTGACGGCGCACTTCGCGGATCATGTCCAGCGCGGCGCTGCCCACCGAGCGCATGGTCATGGCTGTAAAGGTAAACGGCAAAAGCGCCCCCACGAACAGGAAGGGAATGACGCTGGGCTTGAGAATGTTCAGGGCCGTAACGTCCGCGCGCACCAGAAAGGCGGAAAACAACGCCAGGGAAGTTAGCGCCGCCGAACCGATGGCAAAGCCCTTGCCGATGGCGGCGGTGGTGTTGCCCGCGGAATCCAGGGCGTCGGTGCGTCTGCGCACGTTTTCGCCCATGCCGGACATTTGGGCGATGCCCCCCGCGTTATCGGCCACCGGCCCGAAGGCGTCAATGGTCAGGCCGATGGGGATGGTGCCCAGCATGCCCAGCGAGGCCACGGCAATGCCGTACATGCCCGCAAACTGGTAGCCGATATATACCGTGATGGCCAGGAACAACACCGGGAAGAGACTGCTGCGGTAGCCCAGGGCCAGACCGTATATGATGTTGGTGGCCGCACCGGTTTCCGCAGCCCTGGCCACGGCGCGCACCGCCGGCCAACGGTTGGAAGTGTAAATTTCCGTGGTGACGCCGATCAGCATCCCGGAAACAAGCCCCGCCAGCACACACATGTACACTCCGACATTGGTGTAGGTCGCGCCCCTGATATCGAAGGTTTCGGGCATCACCCGCAGGGTCACAAACCCCATCACGACCGCCATCAGCACGGTGGAAACCACCAGCACCAGCTTGAGGGAAGTCTCAATGGCGCCGGGAGTGCTCGCCCGCGCCAACAAAGTGCAAACCAGAGATATGGGCACGCCCACGGCGGTGATCAACACCGGATACAGCAGCGCGGCCGGATCGCTGGCGATTTGCCAGGAAACCGCACCGATTAACAGGGCCGCGCAAGTGCTCTCCGCTATGGATCCGAACAGGTCGGCGCCCATGCCCGCGATGTCACCCACGTTGTCACCCACGTTGTCCGCGATCACGGCCGGATTGCGGGGATCATCCTCCGGGATGTTTTCTTCAATTTTGCCCACCAGGTCCGCGGCAACATCGGCGGCCTTGGTGAAAATGCCGCCCCCCACCCGGGCAAACAGGGCGATCGAGGAGCCGCCCAGGCCGAAACCTGCCAATGCCTCCATGATATGTTCCTGGGACGCATCGCCCATCAGCAGGTTCAGCACGAGGTACGTTGTGACCAATCCGAGCAATGCCAGCCCCACCAAGCCAAAACCCATCACGGCGCCGGAATTGAATGCGACCCGAAAGGCCCGGCCCAGCGACCTTTGGGCCGCCGCGGTGGTGCGCACATTGCCCATGGTGGCGGCGCGCATCCCGATGTAGCCGGCAAGGATGGAAATCACCGCCCCCACCACGAAAGATGCCGCGGAATAGGGAAATCCGTAGAACTGTGTGTCCACCAGCGCCCAGACCAGGATCGCGAATATAACGATAAATACGGCCATATAACGGTATTGCCGCATCAGGAACGTCATGGCCCCCTCTCGGATCGCATTCGAGACGCGAACCATGGCCTCCGCATGACCCTCGTCGCTTACCCCACCGGTCGCCGGTATGCGCGCCACCAGCCAATTAAAAACGAGCGCAGCCAATATGGAGAGCAGCCCCATCAGAATGATCGCCATGGTTGCAGTCATAATCCTAATTCTCCTTTTGAGGTCCCGTGCCCGGCTCTACAGCGTTATGCGGCAGGTTTAAAGAGTGGCAACGTATTAGAGCCCCCTAGGGAAACCCGCCACCATCCGGCGTGGGCGCCTTCTCCCGGCCGCATGGCTCCAAGCCGTGGGTAAGACCGCTTCTCCCTTTCAGGCGCCATGACGGGAAATGATGGACAGCTCCACGCCGATTCTTGAAATATCTTACTAGACCCTGCGGTCACTGAACGGAATTGTAAGTCACAACATGAGTGAAAATACAACAAAAACAAATACCCGCGGCAAGCCACGTCACTTCACGATGATGCCGGCGGCGCTCCTGCTGGCCATTCCTTTCCTGGCTGCATGCGGCACGGCCAGGGAGTGGGACACGCTGCAAATTATCCCGGGCAGCCTGCGTTTTCGCAATGCGGAGACTCCTGCGTACTTCAAGGACAATTTCCGCAACGGAAATATTTACCAGGATTTCCGCCCGGTGATGGTGGTGGATAAGATTATCGAAGATTTGCGCTACCGCGAACTGATTCGTGCGGACTCTAAAATAGGAGTATCTCATACGGGAATATGACGTGGCCCGCATGCTGGCCAAGCATGCACGAGGTATTCATCAACCGGATGTCCTGATCTGGTGATGGTCTGGGGTGGCGGCAACGACAAAGTGAAGCTGCACAAGAGCGATGCCGCCTGGAATATGTTCCTGCACGGTGCCGAAGGGCTGACCCTCAGGCCCGGTGATATGCCGGCGATGAAATGCAGCCGGTGAAAGAAGACAACCTGCACTGTTCCTTAAGCATTATTTCGCGGGTCTGCACCGCGGGCCGGAGTTGCTGCGTATCAGCTTTCCCAAGCTGGACAAGCACGCAACGTGGAAAAGCCCGGGCACACAGCCTATGCGGATTTTCGTCACGGGAATTCCGGGCTCAGTCATCATGAGTTGGCCGGTCGCGGGCCTGTTTTACACGCCGGAGGCCCCGCCGCCCCCCAGCGCAATTAGTGAGCCGCCCCGGCGTCCGTTCCGTCAGGAACCGAGTCCTCCGGTATGCCGTTGAAT
>JAPUIH010000306.1 GCA_027297205.1 SAR324 cluster bacterium
ATCGGAGGTGAAATGAATGACCACGGTCTTGCTACCCTCGCGTGCCTCGAAGAAGGGATGGTCGTCCCCGCTCATGCCGGCGGCCATGGTGGTGACCATCTGGCGCAACTTCTCCGCATAGGGCTGGGCCGCCCTCACCGCAAGCTGGGCGCGGTTCAGCTTGGCCGCGGAGATCATCTTCATGGCGTTGGTGATCTTCTGCGTACTGGTGACGCTGGTAATGCGCCGCTTAATGTCTCTTAGGGTGGCCATCTATATTTCTGTATTTCGTATCTCTTTGTGCGCTTCCAGGTAACCGCCGCTCCACGCCGATAAACACCGATTGCAATTGCATTCAACCGCCGCTCCACGCCGATAAACACCGATTCAAAAGCCGTTCACAATGCGCTTTACCAACATGCCCGGCTTTCCCATCAGCGTGTATCGGCGTTCATCCGCGGTTCCAAACTGGTTTCCTGATCAGCGTGTATCGGCGTCCATCTACGGTTCCAAACTGGTTTCCTGCGGTCGAGATTCACAATTAACCGCCGCTCCACGCCGATATACACCGATTGCAATTGCATTCAACCGCCGCTCCACGCCGATAAACACCGATCTCAGCTTCTATTCCGCTTCACCAAGTTGCCCGGCCTTGCCATCAGTGTGTATCGGCGTTTATCCGCGCTTCCAACCAGATTCGGCCCGCCGCTGGGTCACGGGGTGAACGAGGTCTTGAACTCATCCAGTGCCGCCAGCAGGGCTTCCTCATCCTCCTTGGGAATGTCCTTGGACTCGTTCAACTTGTTGTATAGATCGCTGTGCCGGGTGTGCATGAAGCCCAGGAACTCTTCCTCGAACTTGCTGACCGCGCTGACGGGGAATTCGTCCAACCCACCCTTGGTGGCCGCGAAGATGCCCAGCACCTGATCCACCACCGGCATGGGGCGGTATTGGGGCTGCTTGAGCATTTCGGTGAGGCGCTCCCCCCGGGCCAGCTGCATCTGGGTGGCTTTGTCCAGGTCGCTGCCGAACTGGGCGAAAGCGGCCTTTTCCCGGTATTGGGCCAGATCCAGGCGCAGGGTGCCGGCCACCTTTTTCATGGCCTTCACCTGGGCCGCGCCGCCCACCCGCGAGACGGAGAGCCCCACGTTGATGGCCGGGCGGATGCCCGAGTTGAACAGGTCGGTGGACAAAAATATCTGCCCGTCCGTGATGGAAATCACGTTGGTTGGAATGTAAGCGGAAATATCGCCGGCCTGGGTCTCGATGATGGGCAGCGCGGTCAGGGAGCCTCCGCCGTTGTCCCCGTTCAGCTTGGCCGCCCGCTCCAGCAGCCGGCTGTGCAGGTAAAATACGTCTCCCGGAAAGGCCTCGCGGCCCGGCGGGCGGCGCAGCAGCAGGGAGAGTTGCCGGTAGGCGATGGCCTGCTTGGACAGATCGTCGTAGACGCACAGCACGTCCTTGCCCTGGGCCATGAAATGCTCGCCGATGGTTACCCCGGCCATGGGCGCGATGTACTGCAGGGGCGCGGGATCGGCGGCGTTGGCGTTGACCACGATGCTGTAGTCCATGGCGCCCTCGTCCTCCAGGCGCTTCACCACGCCAGCCACGGTGGAGTTTTTCTGACCCACCGCGACGTAGATGCAGATCACGTCCTGCCCATTTTGATTGATGATGGTGTCGATGGCGATGGCGGTCTTGCCGGTCTGGCGGTCGCCGATGATCAGCTCGCGCTGGCCGCGGCCAATGGGGATCATGCTGTCGATGGCCTTGATGCCCGTTTGCAGGGGCTGCCGCACCGGCTCACGCTTGATGATGCCCGGCGCGATCACTTCCAGTTTGCGGTTGCCTTCTCCCGCGATGGGCCCCTTGGCGTCCAGCGGCTCGCCCAGGGGATTCACCACCCGGCCCAGCAGGCCATCGCCCACGGGAATTTCCGCGATGCGGTCCGTGCGCTTGACCTGGTCGCCTTCCTTCAGGTGGCGCTCGTCGCCCATCAGCACCACGCCCACATTGTCCTCTTCCAGGTTGAGGGCGATGCCGGTCACTTCACCGGGGAATTCCAGCAGTTCCATGGCCTTCACGTTGTCCAGCCCGTGCACGCGGGCGATGCCGTCTCCCACGCTGAGGATGGTGCCCACCTCCTGAGCCTCTACCTTCTTGTCGAAGGAGGCGATCTGACTTTCAATGATCGAACTGATTTCCTCGGCGCGCAGTTTCATCTTGGCTCCTAGCCTTCCTTGATCGATTGCCGGATTTGATTGAGTTGATTGCGCAGGCTGCCGTCACGCAAGATACTGCCGATGCGCGTGATGACCCCGCCCATGATTTCCGGATCCACGGTAATGGTAAGGGTGACCTGCTTGCCGGAGAGGGCCTCCAGCTTTTCCTGCAGGCTCCGCTCCTGCCCCCCGCTCAAGGGCGCGGCCACGGTGACCTCCGCCTGGGCCCGCCCCAGCCGCTCGTCGGCCAGGCGGTGAAAGATTTCCCGGATATCCGGCAGCAGCGCAAAGCGCCGTTTGGAGGCAAGGAAGCGCACGAACACGTTAACCAGTTCGGACACGCCGGATTGCCTCAGCACCTCGGCCACCACCTCCTGCTTTTGCGCGCGGGAAACCCTGGTGTCGGCGAGAAACGCGGAAAGTTGCGGCGCTTCCAGCATGGCATCGGCCAGATCGTCCAACTCGCTGGCCACGGCTTCCACCGTATCGCCCTGCACCGCCAGATTCATGAGCGCCCGCGCGTAGCGTTGTGCAATCACGCCGCTCATGAACCCTGCTCCAGCTGAGAGATGTACTCGGCCACCAGCCCGTTGCGCCGCTCATCGTCCAGGCGGGAGGACAGCAGTTGCCCGGCCAGCCTGACCGTCTCATCGGCCAACTGCTCGCGCAGGGCCAGCCGCGCCTTGTTCATTTCCTGCGCCACCTGGATGCCGGCCTGGGTCTTGATGCGCTCGCCGGTGGCCGCGGCATCCCGCTCCAGTTGCTCGCGCTCCTCCGCGGCGTCGCCGCGGGCGTCTTCCAGCATGCGGTGCAACTCCCCCTCAAGCTCGGCGATCTTCTTCTTTTGTGCCTCCACTTCCGCCTTGGTTTGCTGGGCCACATTCACGGCATCGTCGTAGCCGCCGCGCTGTTCCCCCGCGGAGTTGCGGAAGAAGCGGGCCACCGGCTTGCGCGCGAAGTAAAAAATCACCCCCAGCAGCACCGACAGGTTGATGGCCCCGTAGACCAGGTCCATGGCGGTTGGCACGTGCTCGTGCTCGGCGGCCAGGGCCTGGGGAGCGTTCAGCAGCAACGCCACGGCCCCCGCGGCCAGGGCGGGGAGCAGAGTGCGGGCAAATTTCAAGGAAGAGACCTGCATCATGCGCTCAGAATGCGGTTCGCTGTTTGTTCGGCCAGTCCCCCGGCGGCCCGGCCCAGTTCGGCCTTGGCCTGCTCTACTTCTTGCTCCAATTCGGAGAGGGCCCGGCGCAGTTCCGAGTCGGCCTCCTGACGGGCCTTGTAAATAATGGCGTCCACCGCTTCCTGGGTTTCCTTGCGGGCCTCCTGGCGCAGTTGGGCCACCTGGGCGAGAGCTTGCTCCAATTTTTGTTCGTAGTCCTCCACGAGGCGCTGGATTTCCCCCTTTTCCCGCGCCACATCCTCGTTGAGGCCGCTCAGGTAGGCGCTGCGCGCGTCCAGGGTTTTCAGCACCGGCTGAAAGAGCAGCTTGTTCATGCTGAACATGACCAGCAGCAGCAGCGCAAGGATGAACAGCGGCGTGTTCAACTGCATGTTCAAAATATCGAAATCGAATATGGGGATGAGGAACTCTGATGCCCTGAAATCCATGCAGACCTAAAACTTCGCGGACGGTGAATCAAATGCGGGCCGGCGGTCCGGCCAGCCGAAAAGTGCGCGGGGAATGTTCACGGAACCGGAATCGCAAAGCTATCCGGGACGGCTCCGCATGCCGGGAAGAATCCGGCTACCCTTAGGACCCACTTGCCTAAAACAAAATTAGGTAACATAGCCCCGCGAGCCCTGTCAATTGGGTTATGCGGGCGGAACCGGCGGGCGCGCGGCATTGGGTGGCGAGGTGGGGGTGAAAGGCACGCTGGGCATGGAGATCACCCCGCTGAATTCATGCGAGGGAGGAGCGACACAATGAAGCTAGGGGTGGCACGGACAAACTCGTTTGTCCGTGGGTTTGAGAGCATGTGCCGCCATCGGCACGGACATACCACTTTGTCCGTGGCACCCAGCGGCCAGCCGGGCCGGAGTGAGGTTGATTCAGCAGAGATGATTGGTGGGGCGGGCCATTGTGCCCGCCCGGCGCACGGTCAGAAACGCTGCGAGTCTCGCGTTTCTCCCCCGCGCCACTA
>JAPUIH010000307.1 GCA_027297205.1 SAR324 cluster bacterium
TCGCCATCAAGCCGTAGGGGCTGCCACTCAACTGTCACACACCCCGCTACACAAACCCGTGCAATGGGTGGGGCAGGGGTGTGAGGTGGAGCCTCGATTCTATCTACTCATTTATTTGTCGACACCCCACATCCCACAAACCCGTGCAAGGGTGGGGCGCAGGGCGTGCGAAGGGGAAAACAGGGACAGCGTGTGATTGTGAATTCCGCGCGGATGGGAAATTCACGCGAAAGATGGGGGTTAAGGTGAGCGATGGCTGGAGTTAGCCATCGGCTGCTTCTCCGCTGGGTGGTGGCGGGACGCCATGCGCGGGGCCCCGGCGCCGGGCTTCCTGGGCCAGTTCTTCCTCCAGCGAGCGGCCGAATTCCCCGCGGCTGTGCCCTAGGGGGGCGATCAGTTGGTAGGCGAGGGGGGTGAAATAGACCGTGCCAAGAATTGCAAATCCCAACCCGCCGACGATCACCCAGCCGATGGAACTGCGCGCCTCCGCGCCGGGGCCTCCGCTTAGGATGAGAGGCAAACTGCCCAGCATGGTTGAGAGCATGGTCATCATTACTGGCCGCAGGCGGATCACCGCGGCCTGATGGGCCGCCTCCCGCACGGAAAGGCCCCGGTCCCTCAACTGACCGGCAAACTCCACAATCAGGATAGCGTTCTTGGCCATCAACCCGATCAGCATGATAAGGCCAATCTGGCTGTAGATGTTGAGCGAAGTTCCGGTCAGCCACAGTGCCAGCACGGCCGCCGACAGGCCGAAAGGCACGGTCAGCAGCACCACCACGGCGCTGGAGAAACTCTCGAACTGGGCCGCCAGCACCAGCAGCACCACCAGCAGCGCGAGGAAAAACGTGATGGCCACGTCGCGCGAAGCCTCCTGCACTGCTTCCGCCTCGCCCCTCAGCAGGAACCCGATTTCCTTGGGGAGCAGTTCGGCGACAAGGTCACGCAGTTCCTGGGCCACCTGGCCGATAGAATGTCCGGGGGCCAGATCGGCCACAATCTCGACGGCCCGGCGCTGCCGGTGGCGGTCCAGTTCCGCGGCAATGCCGCTTTCCCGCACATGCATTATGGAGGAAAGAGACACCAGACGCCCTGCCGCCGTGGGTACAAGCAGATTGCGCAGGTCGTCGGTATTGGCGACTGCGCCTTGGGCCGAGCGAATCACCAGCGGCACGATCTCATCGGCCACATTCATCTCCGTCACCTGGTATCCTTCCGCCATGGCCCGCAACGTGGTGGCGACCGCCTGGAGGTCCACTTTCATATCCGCTGCCCGTTCCCGGTCCAGCACCACGGAGAGCAGGGGCTGCGTGGTATAGTACTCCATATTGACCGACCGCAGATGGGGCATGCGCTGCCGGATGGCGGCCATTAGGGTTTCACCGGCAACCGCGATCTCGTCGTATTCCGGGCCGGTGAGTACGAAGCGCACCCGGGAAGAATCGGCCCCGCGGATGTTAAGACTGTTGGGGTTGCGCAGCCCAGCCCGCGAGCCGGCAATCTGATAGAGCTTGGGCCGCAATTCCCTGGCCAATTCCAACTGGCTGCGCTCCCGCTCGTGCCAGGGCGCCAGAGAGGCAACGGTGTAGCCCAGGCTCAGGTCGTACCAGCCCATGACGGAAAGCACGTTCGTCACTTCTCCGCTGTCCATCAGAGGTTGCAGGAACTGCTCTACCTGCCGCACTTGCCTGTCGGTATAGTCCAGATTCACCCCCTCCGGACCACGCAGGCGTACCGTCAAGACTCCACGGTCTTCGGGGGGCACCAGTTCCTGGTGCAGGCTGGTGTACAACGTGCCGACGGCGGCCGCGGCGATAATGCCCAGGCCACCCACCAGGATCGGCGCTTTCATGGCCCATTGCAGAGATCGGGAATAGGCGCGGGTGATGTGCGCCCCCACCCAGCGGGTACCGCCCCAGCGGGGCTCGGCCAGGTTCTTCTCCTCCCCGCCGTGGCCGGGCAGCCGCGAGGCCAGCATAGGGCAAAGGGTCAGGGCAACCAGGGAGGAGATCGCCACGGCAATGGCCAGCACGAAGCCGAACTCCGTGAAAAGCTGTCCGGTGCTTCCAGGGAGAAACGCGATGGGGATGAACACCGAGGCCAGGGTGGTGGTAGTGGCCACCACCGCAAAAAAGACCTCCCGCGTGCCCAGCACCGCCGCCGCCAGCCGCTGCACACCTTGCTTCCGGATGCGTTCGATGTTTTCCAGCACCACGATGGCATCGTCCACCACCAGGCCCGTGGCCAGTACCAACGCCAGCAAGGTCAGCAGGTTTACCGAGAACCCCAGCAGCCAGATGGCGGCCAACGTGCCCACCAGCGCCACGGGAATGGTGATTGCGGGGATCAACGTTGCACGCAGGGAGCCCAGAAACAGGTAGAGCACCAGGATCACGATCCCTATGCTGATGGCGAGGGTCTTCAAAACCTGGGAGACGGCCCCACGAATGAATATGGCATCGTCGGAGGTCTTGGTGATCTCAATATCCCGCATGCGCCCATTGAGGCTCTCGATGACATGGTCCACCCGTTGGGAAATTTCGATGATGTTCGAGTGGGCCTGACGGATAATACCCAGGGCGATCACCGGGCGCCCGTTGAGCCTGGTGCGGGAGATGGCCTTCTTGGGTCCGTAAAAAACCTCGGCGACGTCGCCAATGCGCGTGGTGCCGCGGATGACGACCTGCTCCAGCTGCTCCTCCTCCACCACCGAGGCGTTGGCGCGCACCAGCAGGGTCTGATCTCCGGTGGGGAAGCTGCCGGCCGGCACGTCCAGGTTTGCGCTTTTCAAAGACTCCGCCACATCCGGCACCGATAGGCCGAACCGGGCCAGCCGGAGCGGATCGACCACCACGTTGAGCACGCGGGCACGCTTCCCGAAAATCTGCACATCGGCCACGCCGGGCACGCTCAGGAACTCCGCCACCACTTCGGCTTCCACGCGCCGGGTCAGATCCTCGATGGAAAGGGATTCGCTGTAAACGGAGAGCCGAATGATGGGAAGGGCGTCGTCGTCGGCCTTGATCACGGTGAGATTTTCCACGCCGGGCGGCAGGCGCCGCTCCACTTCGCTCACCGCCTCGCGCAGGTCGTTGGCCGCCGTGTGGATATCGACCCCGATCTCGAACTCCACGAATATGCGCATATTCGCTTCCTCGCTGGAGGAGCGGATGGAGCGTACGCCGGCCACACGCGCGACCGCTCCCTCCAGGCGGGCGGTAACCTCGGCGTCCATGGTTTCCGGGGCGGCCCCGGGATAGTCGGCGCGCACCGAAATCACCGGCCGGTCCACATCGGGAAGCTCGCGCACCTCCACACCCAACAGCGCGGCCAGGCCGGCGAGGATGATGAGCAGGTTCACCACCACCACCAACACCGGCCGCCGCACGCTGATGGATGGAAGGTCTGAGATTGACGCGGAATTTGTGGTGGGGGCGTCAGTTGCCACGGATAGGCCTTATTGCGGCTTGCTCCGGAGCGCGGTGCACTTGCACATTCCGTCCGGGGCGCAGGCGCTGTACGCCTTCCACGACCACCAGATCGGCGGGCGAAAGCGGCCCATCAAGGAGCATCCTTCCATCGCTGCGCTTGAGTACCTTAACCCTCACGGCCTCGGCCTTGCCGCCGCGGATTACCCAAACGTAGGCCCCTTCCCGGTTCCACTGCACGGCAACCGTGGATACTGCGGGATATTCGCGGCCACCCAAGGCCAGCCTCACGGAAAAGGACATTCCGGGCCGGAATCTATCCTCCGCATTGGCCAGCAGAGCGCGCACGCGCAACGAACGGGAGGTGGGGTCGATCCGGCTGCCAATGGATTTCACGTATCCGATGAAAGGCTGTTTCCGTCCGGCCCAGGTGAAGACCTTGATTGGCGCACCCAGTTTCACGCCCCGCGCGAACATTTCGGGCACTTCGAATTCAATGAGCAGATTGGCCCTGTCATCGAAGGCCGCAATGGGAGTCTCCGGGGTGACCCGCTGGCCGATTTCCACATCGGGTATGCCCACTACTCCGGTGAAAGGCGCCACCAACAGACGTTTGGTGAGAGCAAGTTCGGCATGGGCCAGGGCGATCCTGGCGGCGTGAAAATCGGTACGAACCTGATAGATCTGACTGGCGGAAACTGCGCCGCTGCTCGCCAACGGTTCATAGCGGGCCAGCTGCCGCCGCGCGTCCTCCAGTTTCAGGCGGGTCAGCTCGACCGCCAATTTCTCGGCCTCGGCGTCCAGACGCAGCAAGGGCGCACCAGCCAGCATTTTTTGCCCCGCGGAAAACAGCACCTCTGTCACTTGCCCGGAGCCTTCAGGAAAGAGAGTAACCGAGCGCACCGCCCGGGCAGTGCCCACGGCCCGCAGCACCGCCGCATCGCTGGCAAAGATCACGGGCCGGACGATCACCTTGGGACGTGCGCCAGCGGTGCGTTTGCTCCCTCCGCCCGGCTGCTTCGCCCCGCCCAACAGCGCGGGCAGGTCGATCAGCCAGGCGGTGCCCACCAGGACGGCCACGGCCAGTACAAGCGCCATCTGTCGGAATGGAGACATGCTGTTCCCTTCTTCGGCCCGTTCCTTCTCTCTTCGGGGTTCGTGCAACCAACCTGGAATTATAGCATGTTCCCCTCTTGACCGGGAACCGCCGCCGGGGCGCCGCTTTCCGGCCGCTCGATCTTCACCGCGGCGGCCCTATCCACCCCCGTGCATTAACGTCCGATTGAATCCCTGCCCGGCAATTCCCGGATGGAGCCGCTGAACCCTCCTGGAAGATTCCTTGAACCTCCGATAGCACGGTTTTAAGGTGGACTCCACCGCATCCCGGCAGTCTGGCGCCATTACCACCCTTCGCAATGGGCATGCAGCCCGATTTTGACTGTATGGTGCATCCAGCGGTGCGGGCAAGAGCCAATCCCCTTCTTGATTCCGAGTCCAATCAATGGATTCAGCATCAGGCTTGGCTATCACTCCGGCACCAGTTGCATCAACCGTCGAGTCCGCCTCAGTATGGCTGCGAACAAACTCCGTTTGATCAGTACCTCCGCCATCTGAAAACAAATGTAGTGGGCATGCTTCACCACTTTCGCTCCGAATTTGATCAACCTTGTTTGCGGGATGTGCAATATCCAGTGGCTGATCGCCCCGGGCAAAGCCGGGCTGCCGGAGTGAGGCGCACCTTCCCCCCCACCTGCCACACACTCCGTCCCACAAACCCGTGCAAGGGTGGGGCGTGGGGTGGGGATTTCGCACTGTTCGATGTCAGACGCTGAAATAAGCGACTGACCTTAGTTTGATATTGGTCT
>JAPUIH010000308.1 GCA_027297205.1 SAR324 cluster bacterium
CGGAGGCTGCCCCCGCGGAGGCCGCGGCGCCGAAAGTGGAGGAGGAGCAGGATGAAGATTGACAAGGCTTGCGGAATGCCGCTTGCGGGTTGCGCGGCCCAGTATGGTGGGAAGCGGTGCGGTGGGAAGCGGTGTGGCGGGAAACGCTGTGGCGGGGAGCGGTCATGAGCGGGATGCGGGAACGGGAACTCAATCCCGCGGCGGCGGACTACGACGAGGCTTTTGAGAGTTACCGCTGGCATGTGCCCGAGTTCTACAATATCGCCGAGGACACCTGCGACCGGCACGCCGAGCATCCCGTCCGCGCCGGGACCACTGCGCTGTTCTACGAGGACGAGGCCGGGCATGAGGCCCGCTACACTTTCGCGGAACTGCGCGGCCTTTCCGACCGGCTGGCCCTGGCGCTGGCCGCACAGGGTCTCGGGCGGGGAGAGCGCATGGCGGTGCTGATGCCCCAGCGCCCGGAGACGGCCATCGCGCACCTGGCGGCCTATAAGCTGGGGGCCGTCGCGGTACCGCTCACGGTGCTCTTCCGGCACGATGCGCTGTTGTTCCGGCTGGCCGATTCGGGCGCGCGCGCCATCGTGCTGGAGGCGGAAAGCCTGCCTCTGCTGGAGCAGTTGCTGCCGGAACTGCCGGAACTGAAGACGGTGGTCGTGACCGGCCAGGTGGGGGCATGGAGGGGTGGCGCGGAACTGCTGGATTTCTGGCAGGCCATCGAAAACAGCGAGGGCAATCCGCGGCGGGTGAAAACCCGGGCGGACGATCCGGCCCTGCTCGTCTACACCTCGGGCACCACGGGCAACCCCAAGGGCGCTTTGCACGCCCACCGCTATCTGATCGGGCATCTGCCGGGCTTTGAATTCGCCCACAATTTCACGCCCCAGCCGGGGGATTGCTTCTGGACGCCCGCGGACTGGGCCTGGGTGGGCGGGCTGCTGGACATACTGCTGGCGGCCTGGCACTACGGCCTGCCCGTCGTGGCCTACAAGAGCGGCGGCCCCTTCGACCCGGAAAAGGCGCTCTACCTGATGGAAAAATACAAGGTGCGCAACGCCTTCATTCCCCCCACGGCCTTGAAGATGATGGCGCAGGCGCCGGACATTCCCTCCCGTTACAAGCTCCATCTGCGCTCCATGATGAGCGGCGGCGAAGCCCTGGGGGCGGAGACGCTGCAATGGGCGGAGGATCAGCTTGGGGTGAAGGTGAACGAGCTGTATGGGCAGACCGAGATCAACCTGATCGTGGGCAATTGCCAGCGCTTATGGCCCGCCACGCCCGGCTCCATGGGCAGGGCCCTGCCGGGCCACCGCGTGGCCGTGGTGGACGATGCGGGCAATCCGCTCCCGGCGGGAGAGCTGGGGGAAATAGCCGTCTTGCGGGGGGAAGACCCGGTGTTCTTTCTGGAATACTGGAACAACCCCCAGGGCACGGCGGACAAGTACATCGGCGATTGGGCGCTCACGGGAGACCTGGCCGTGCAGGACGAGCAAGGCAACTTCTGGTTCAAGGGCCGCAAGGACGACGTGATCATCTCCGCCGGGTACCGCATCGGTCCCACGGAAATCGAAGAGTCCCTGCTCAAACATCCCGCCGTGGCGCTCTCGGCGGCCATTGCCTCCCCTGACCAACTGCGGGGCAACGTGGTCAAGGCGTTCGTGAAAACCGCGCCGGGCTATCAGCCCTGCGAAGAACTGGCCCGGGAAATTCAGGAGTTCGTGAAGGAAAACCTGGCCCGGCACGAGTATCCCCGCGAGATCGAGTTCATTGAGGATTTTCCCCTCACCACGACGGGAAAAATCCGGCGCAACGAGCTGCGCCTGCGCGATCTGGAACGGAAACAACCGTTGTAGTGAGGAAGACAAAATTTATGGAACGACCCCTAATCCGGCCCATGGCGGCGGCGGAGATTATTGCCTCGGCTTTCCGGCTCTTCCAGCAACATGTGGCGCCGCTGGTGCTGATCGCCTTGATTCCCCAGGTGGTTCTGGTGCTGATGGAGTACCTGCTGCGCGAAATATTCGCCAGTTCCCCCGGCTTTTTATTCGCGGTGGTTCTGGTGATCATCATCATGAACGCGGTGGCCCTGTCGGCCATCACCATCGCAGTGGCGGGGGCGGTGCTGGGCTTTCCTCCCACGGTATTGCAGACCTATTCGCTCACCCTGCGCAACAACCTGTTCTCGGTGGTGGCCGCCTATGTGATGACGGCATTGATAATTTCCGTGGGGTTCACGCTCGTCTTTGCGCCGGCATTGATATTCGGCCCGGGGCCGGCGATGGTGTTCGGAATTATACCGACCCTGGTGCTGGGCGGCTTCCTGGCGCTGACGATCCCCATGATCGTGCTGGAATCCCTCGGCCCGATGCGGGCCATCACCCGCTCCTTTGCCATGATGCGCGAGGAACTGATGAAGGGCGTCACGGTGTTCGGATTCGTAATTCTGATTTCCGGAATCCTGCCCCTGCTGTTTCAATTCGTCGTTGGCGGTGGCCCCTTTGCTCCCATTTTGGGGGCGGTGATCGGCTCCGTGACCCTGCCGCTGGCCTACACGGCCAACGTGATGCTCTATTTCGCCATGCGCGCCAAGGAGGGATATACGGAGGAGCAGCTGGAGCAGGACCTGACGCGCCGGATGCAGCGGTGAGCCAGGCGCCACTGACATTTCCTGATGCGCCTGATCGCGCCAACCGCCGCCTGGGGGGCCGCGTGGGGATTGGTCTGTTGCTGGGGGCGGCCATGCTGTTCATTGCCGGCGCTTGCCAGTCCTGGACGCCCAATCCGGACAAACCCCATCACACGGCGGACGGGTTCCGCAACAATTATTCCTATGAGCAGCGGGGCAGGCTGGATTTCTGGAAATGGAAGTGGGACCGCCTGTTGGGCCGCTATCCGGAGCGGGGCGAGGACGCGCATCAATTTCCCATGGCCGCGAACGATCCGGCATTCCTGCGCGGGAACCGCGGCAAGGCCACCCTGACCTGGATCGGCCATGCCACCATTTTGCTTCAACTGAACGGGGTGAACATCCTCACCGACCCGCATTTTTCCGAGCGGGCTTCCCCGTTTTCCTGGACCGGCCCGCAGCGGCACATTGCTCCCGGCATTCCCAGGGAGGAACTGCCACCCATCGATATTGTGTTGATTTCCCATAACCACTACGACCACCTGGATGTGGACTCGGTGCGCTACCTGTCCACCCATCACGCGGACGGAGGCGGGCCGCGCTTTTTCGTTCCCTTGGGGTTGAAAGCCTGGTTCCTGGAGCAGGGCATCAGCAATGTGGTGGAACTGGACTGGTGGGAGCAAGCGCGGCACAAGGGCCTGCAGTTGCGGGCGGTGCCGGCGCAGCACTTCAGCGCCCGCGGCCTTTTCGACAGGGACGAGATGCTGTGGGCGAGTTGGGTACTGACGGCCGGCGATTTTCGGTTCATGTTCTCCGGCGACTCCGGATACTCCAAGGATTATGCGGATATCCGTGAGCGGCTGGGGCCAATGGACCTGTCCGCCCTGCCGATCGGCTCCTACGAGCCGCGCTGGTTCATGGCGCCGATGCACCTCAACCCCGCGGAGGCGGTGCGGGTGCACCGGGACCTGGGGTCCCGCTATTCGATGGCCATGCACTGGGGCACCTTCGACATGACGGATGAGCTGCCCAATGAGCCGCCCCAGGCGCTGGCCAGGTCGCTGCGCACCGCGGGGATTTCCCCGCAGCGGTTCTTCCTGATGAAACACGGGGAAACGCGCCTGCTGGAGCCTCTCTTCCCCAAGAAGCTGTCCTCACCCTGAGCATAAGCCCCGGCTCAACGCAGCGCACTAGAGTTCCAATTCACTCAGGTTTTCGGCGGTGGTGGGATGCAGGAATATATCTTTTTCCCGTGCCACCGCGGCAGCCTTGGAGAGCACTGTGGGGAAATGGTCCAGCGTGGAGTCGATCTTGATGCGGGTCTTGCCGGCCT
>JAPUIH010000309.1 GCA_027297205.1 SAR324 cluster bacterium
GCCGCCTCGGCCAACTCCACCGGCGCCTTCCCCAGCAGCAGGGCGATGGCCCGATCTTCCCATTTCCCCGCCGCGGGCGCCAGCGGGTCCGCCGGGGAGAGCCGGTGCGCCAGCACGAACGCCGCCAGCAGCAGCCGCCGCGCGCCCAGCGCCTCGTCTTCCATGCGCGCCGCCTCCCAGGTCATCAGTACCGCGCAGACGGCATGGTATAGAGCAGAGGCGGCTTGCCGCGCCAGCGGTTCCGGCCGCGGCGCT
Source organism: SAR324 cluster bacterium (assembly GCA_027297205.1). Classification (GTDB taxonomy): domain Bacteria; phylum SAR324; class SAR324; order SAR324; family JACQKK01; genus JAPUIH01. The sequence continues at coordinate 256 of JAPUIH010000309.1, forward strand.
GCGGCCATCTGATCGGCCAGCGCCACGGCGCGATCCAGCGCCTGCGCCACGCGGCCTCGGAAGGCTTCAGGGAGGTTGGCGGCCTCGTCCAGCAATGGGTGCAGGGCGGCGGCCAGGGCTTGGTGCGCCTGCTCCTTGCGCACGGCGCGGGTGATCACGTCCAGGGCGTTGATGTTGCTGGTGCCTTCCCAGAGCACGCCGATATGCGCATCGCGCACCAGGCGCGCATTGATCCAATCCTCGATGTAGCCGTTGCCCCCGCGCACTTCCATGGCCCCGGTGGCCACGGCGATGTTGTCCCGCGCCGTGCGGAACTTGAGCAGAGGGGTGAGAATGCGCAGCACCTTGCCGGCGTTTCCGTCCCCATTATTGGCGCCGTCCATGATATGCGCCGTATAGGCGGCGAAGGACAGCGCCTGCTCGCTGGGCACCATGATTTTCAGTAGCTGACGGCGCATGAGGGGCATTTCGATGAGCCGCTTGTCGAAAGCCACCCGGTTGCGGGCCACCTGCAGGGATTCGTTCAGGCAGCGCCGCATCATGGCGGCGGCGCGCACCCCGTGGGAAAGCCGCGAGCCGTTGACCTGGTGCATCATTTGCTTCAGCCCTTGGGTGATATCGCCCACCTGCCAGGCCAGCGCTCCTTCCAGGATGATCTCTCCACTGGCCATGGAGCGGGTGCCCAGCTTGTCCTTGAGCCGCAGGATGCGGTAGCTGTTGCGGCTGCCGTCCTCCAGCCGCCAGGGCATGGCGAACAGCCCCAGCCCTTTCGTGCCCGCCGGGGCCCCGGCGGGCCGGGCCAGCAGCATGGCGATATCTCCGTCCGCATGGGAGCAAAACCATTTCTCGCCATGGAGGCGCCAGTGATCCCCCTCCGCCACGGCCCGGGTGGAAATATTGCCCACGTCCGAGCCCCCGCTTTTTTCCGTCATGAACTGCGCCCCTTTCCACAGCTCGTTCATATCCTGGGAGAGCATGCGGGGCAGGAGGCGCTTTTTCAACTCCTCGCCGCCGAACTTGATGACCAGCAGGGCGGAGGTGTCCGTAACGCTGACGGGGCACATCAATCCGAACTCCGCCTGCACAAACAGATACTGGAAGGCGTACTTGGCCAGGGGAGGGAAGGGCTGCGGCCAGTCCAGCACGCCTCCCCGGTGGCTCATGGCGTGGAGCCCGAACTGGCCGTAGGCGATCTCCTCCATGGCCCGGTAGGAAGGATGGTATTCGATCCACGCGTCATTGCGCCCAAAGCGGTCCCGGTGGTGCAGCACGGGCGGGTGTTTGTCCGCCGCCTCGGCCAGTTCGTCCAACTCCCCGCCGGCCAGCTCCCCCATCCTGTCCAGATGCGGCTCCAGGTGGGTCAACAACCGCGCCGGCAGATAAAGCTTGAGCAATTCCCGCAACTGGGGATCGGCCTGGTAGAAATTCATGCCCCGGCAGTCCGGCGCGATCAGATGAGAATCGTCCTCCAGAGGCGCCACCTGCGATGCCTCCACCTGCGATGCCACCGCCTGCGATGCCTCCGCCTGCGCCGAGTGTCCTTGTGCTGTCTTCATGGTGCTGCTCCTCTTCCGTTGGAAGGGAATGTCACGGCCCGCCATCCGCGCCTCCGTCCGGCGCTTCCTCTCGCTCCCGCCTCATAAAAATCTCCTGCGCTCCCCGTGGCTATGCCACCGCAGGGAGCGCACGATAAATTACAGGGCGGCCGCGGGAGGCGGATCCGGGTCAGGACGCTTTTTCCGCCGCGGGCGGGCCCGTCACCACCTTGCGCGCGGCAAGCTCCGCGATTTCCCCCGCCGAGTAGCCCAACTCGCCCAGGATTTCCTCGCTATGCTCGCCCAGCATGGGCGCGGCGGCCGCGGCATCGTCCGCACGCAGGTCGGCGGTGCCCGGAATGCGCGGAATGGGAATGCGCCCCGCGCGGGTGTCCTCCACCCACAGCACCGCGTCGGTCCCGGTGACCTGGGCATGGTTGAGATATTCCGCGTAGCTGTTGACCTGCTCGTGCAGTACTTCCGCCGCCAGCAGCTTTTCGCTCCACTCGGCGCAGGTCTTGGTTGCCAGCCTCTCGCGGAGCCTGGCCTCCAGCTCCGCCTTGTGCGCGTAACGCTGGTGCTGGTCGGCGAATCGGGGGTCGTCCTTGAATTCCGGCAGTCCCACCACATCGCAGAGGTCGCGGAAATTCTCGTCCCGCAGGGCGGTCACGTTGAGATAACCGTCGCTGGCCGGGTAGGTGCCCGACGGCACGGCGGGGGGCTGGGGCCTGTCTCCTTCCAGGTGGGCGCGGATGATGTTCAGGCCCTGCACCGCGGCGGCGGAGCGCATCAGGCTGCAATCCAGGTAGCGCCCCTTCTGCTCCCCCTGGCGGGCGAACAGGGAGGTGGCGATGGCCTGGAAGGCATAAAGACCCGTGGTCATGTCCGTGATGAACACCCCGGTGCGGTGGGGCGCGCCGTCGTTGCCCTTGTTCTCGGCCATATAGCCGGAGAAAGCCTGCATCACCGTATCGGTGACCGGGCGCCCGATGAGCGGGCCGGTCTGGCCGAAGCCGGATACCGAGACGTAAATGAGACGCGGATTATGCGCGGCCAGGGCCTCATAACCGAATCCGAGCCGACCGATCACCCCCGGGCGGAAGCTTTCCAGAAATACGTCCGCGCCTTGCAACAGCCGTCCCAGCACTTCCTTGCCTGCATCGGATTTCAAGTCCAGGGCGATGCTGCGCTTGCCCAGATTGCCGGCGATGGAAATGGAGGTCTGATCAATATACACCTGACCCAGATGGCGGGACCAGTCCCCCTGGGGAGGCTCCACCTTGTAGACTTGTGCTCCGTATTGCCGCAGCAGCATGGCCGCGTAAGGTCCGGCCAGCCCCTGGCTCAGGTCCACCACCTTCAGGCCGGCATAGGGCTGCTCATAGCTCATGGCCCCTCCTCGCAGGTTTGGGCCTCATGCGGCCCGGTTTCACCCTAGTGAAAGAGCCTTAACCATTTCACAATCGCCCCGGCAAAGGAAATCGGACGGGGCCTGAGAGTCAGGGAGGGCATTCAGGATGGGGCAGTCCGCCTTGCACCCGCCTGCGCGCGGGCAGGGACGCCCGCGCCAATGAGTAGGTCCCTAAAATTTCCAGGGTGGCACGGCCAAACTTGTTTGCCCGTGGATTCAGCGCGGCCTGATCCTTCCGGCACGGACAAACGAGTTAATGCCTATGGCATTAGCTCAGTTATTTATGTATAATCTTCTAACAAATCATTGGTTTAACGCAAACATGGAGGTTTGCCATGATCCAGTCTGAACTATCTCTGCTACAATACAAGAAACGCTTTGGAAGCGAGCGGGCCTGTGAAAATGCGCTTGAAAAAATGCGCTGGCCCGATGGCTTTGTTTGACCTAAATGCAGGCACAGC